>PFOG01000204.1 GCA_002792395.1 Candidatus Portnoybacteria bacterium CG_4_10_14_0_2_um_filter_44_20
AAGAGAGAAAATTTGAACATATGATTTTCGGATTGAGCCCTGCCGGCGGGTGCGGTTTTTCTGAATTAAGAATAGAACAAAACAAAATGGTTGTCAAAAATAACCCCCCGAATCAACAGATGCCCAAACATCTTGATAAAACAAATTTTTTATCATATTATGCGGTCATAGAAGAACCTTGAAAAAAATATCTCCTTGGGGGATGGCATATGGCTGACAAAAAAAGATCACGGTAGCTTTAACATACTTGTTTATCCTCGGCACATTGTTTGGTTGCGCGACATTACCGCCAAATAACATAGAGAGTCCCGTTGTGGCGCCCGTACCGAAGACGCCCACGGAGCCGATGACGTTCGAGAAATACGGAAAAAACATTATTTATCACAGTTTTTTCAAAATTCCTAAAAATCTGAATTTTCAAAAAGAAGTCCCGTTACCGAAAGATTTAAAAAAATATCTCGATAATCCGTTGCGCGACCGCACGATTACGAATCCGTTGGTTATAGCAAAGCCGCAACGCTTTAAAGAAAACCTTTACCGGGAAATAGCCGCATGGGAATATAGCATTTCTGATTTTCGAAAGATGAACGCGGAAGAAATGATTTTGGCCGCGGTAAAAATAACCTGCTCAAAGCTCGAATACGGATTCCTCGAAGAGAATAAATTTAAACAGGAATATGGAAGGCGAATTTATATTGATGACAATTTTCATTTCGGGATCGGCGACTGCGATAAATACGCGGATTTAACGACCACAATCTTCAATTTTATCAAAAGTTATAATCCCGGCCTGAAAAACGTATACCTGCTTCATGGGGATCTTGGAGGCAATCTTTATACCGAACACATGTGGGTTGCAATCCTCATCGTTCAAGAAAATTCGTTAATTTTAAGCCACATTGATCCAACGTTTTATGACATCGGGAGGCAATCGCCCAAAAAACTTTTAGCGGATGATGACTGGTATATCACATTAAAGAATGATATATTCAAGGCCTGCTTCTACAGAGAGCTTGGGGGCGGAGACTTATCCAATCTTTCGCACGCGTATGATATTTTTGAAGAAAAGTATAATAATATCGCCGACAGGAAACCTCGGGAAGAAATTTTGGAAAATATGAATTTTATTGCATTCCGGATGGCAATAACCGGCCAGCCTCAAGTCGCACTCCAGAAAAATGCGTGAGTTATGCGCCAATATAACCTAAAAAAATTCGGAAAAAATTTGGGCGGGGTCCTCTTTAATAACTTTTGGATATACAAGCTAGGCGGAAACAGAAAAATGGCCGATCGGTGCAAGGAAGAATTACGCGATAAATATCCCAAAAAATACCGCGGCGTAAAACCATTTTAAAACTGAATCGAAAAAACGGCTCTTTTAGAAAGAGTCTTTTTTTGTCTATGATGCCGAATTGGAATCAACAAATAAAAAAGGGGCAATTTCTTGCCCCCTTTGTTTTCGTTTTTACAATTTAATAATTCTTTCCTTCGCCTTTGGCTCAAAGGGAATATACTTGGAAACCAACCGGGTAATATTATTAAGTCCGTCGCAAAAGACTTCAAATATCCACATCCCAAGATACGGAATCAAGTCTTTTTCCGACAGATATCCAGTCTGGTCTTCTAGGCACGGAACCAGAAATGCCACCATCCCTTTATAAATCATGGTCGCCGCCACATGCAGATGGCCGCAAAGCATGATCTTCGCGTCGGATGGAGCGGCTATCTCAACCAAGTGTTCAATTCTTTTCTGCAGTTTGTAGGTCACCCCATAGGGAATGCCACTCTTAGGATGGACCAGCTCAATTTTAATGCCGTTCTTTTCAACGATACCCTTGTGGTCCCCCAAATATTGCAAATTATACAGCCCATGAAGCGGCGCCATTTTCACGAATGTGTCGACAATGTCATGGCCGCACTTCTTGAGGAATGCCAATTCATGGGAGGTCGCACGCACAAATATCGTGGGAATTTTCGACTTTGGCCAAACCTCCAAGCCGTGATTTCTTTGATTGTCAGCTCCATGAAATATAAGCTCACGTACTTGTCCAGGATAAGCGTCTTCTCCCTCAAAAACGTCGCCGGAGTGCGATATGAAATCTACTTTTTCTGCTTCGGAAATTTCATACGTTTTGGCCAGCAAATCAGGCCTTTCATTTTCGTGCCCAAGATGGGTATCAGCGATAGCCGCAACTTTCACCGATTTTACATAGAATTTCTTGATATCCAGAGGTTGCGCCGCTTTTTTGAAATTGCGCATCAGGCGAAAAGCATTTCCGGCGACTTCGAATTCTATCTGATAACCATACTGCCTAAGCCGCTCGATTAATTCATCAACATAGCTATCAAACTTCTTCAAAAAACGAGAAATCTCGCCTCGCCGACGCGGCTTATTTTTTAAAAACTCTAACACGGATTTTTCTTCTTCACCCAGCCGCGGCACAAATTCGAGATCCCGCAAAAAATCATCGTTTTTATGATAAGCAGTTAGGTCCCGCACATCAAAGACTATCTGAGCAAGATTTCCATCCCGGTCAAATTCAAGGGTGGCTATCACGCAACCCAGAACTGGCGAAGCATCTCTCTTTTTTCTGGCCTTTTCCGAACCGGTTGCTCGGCACAAACTCGGAAGAGCAACGCTATCGAAGTCATTAAATTTTCCGCTGGCAATAGGCAGACGGCGCGGCAGATAAATGTAAGAATTGATGCCGCCCAGCAAAACGAGCTGGAATGGCGCCGAATGCTCATAGGCATAATTTACCGCTTCCTGAAAACTTTCCTCAACACCCTGCAAAGGATGCGATTTAGTATAGGCAGTCGCGTTGCCGCCATGAATAAGGACAACCTTATAACCTTTGTTGCCGATATCGAAAGTGGTCTTCAGATCACCGCAATAAGCGAGGTCCGAACGAAGACTGGCAATAACTTCTCCAACATTCTTGCCGTCGTCTTTGTCCTTAAAGGTTAACTCACGCGGACCGTTAATGAAATACGTCTTGAATGGAGCCTTGGGAATCATCGAAACGGCGTAGCCAATCTGCTCCTCTGCCGTCGTCAAAAAATAGTCTTTTTCCTTTTTTGGAGGTGGCTTGCCAGCGACTAAATTACCGGCAATCATCGCGAAGAACACTTCCTCTTCTTTCCCAATCTCATAAGCGGTAGCTAGCAGGTCGCTCTGCTGGCTTTTGAGGCCAAGACACAGGTCAGACAGAACCAAAAATTTAATAGAGCGTTTGGTGATCGGCGGAAGAATGATCAACTCGCCCTCGGCCGGCTCCCTTCTTAAAACTACTCGGCTTTGCTCAACGCCCTGCTCAACAACAACGTCATATCCCCTGAGCCGCAATCCGTCGATAACGGGGAAAATATCTTCTTTGGGAATCTTTAAGTGCTCGGCAAGACCGGAAACAGTTTGCGGAGATTTTTTTAACAAAAGCAAAATGTTTTTTTCTGGCTCGGTTAAATCCCCTACCGTAATTTTCCCATTCACTTCCGTGAATTGTCTTTCGGTGGGCATTAAAACATTTCTTAGGTGTTGTGGCGAAATTTTGGCGTTGCTCGAAGCAAGCTGTTCTTTAAACTCTTCGTTGAGAATTTGCGCAAATTGCGAAGCGGTAAAAGACGGGCTGTCGTTTACTAGAAACCGCAATCTTTCCAGAATTTCCGGATAATTTTTAACAATTTCGCGCCATTGACTGCGCTTTTTTGGCGCTTTCACCACTTTCGTTTCCGTGCTCATTTTCAACCTCCTTGGTATAACTTTTTGTCAGGATTGATTTATTAGTTTGTCAAGGTTCAATATTTTTATTTTTCAATTTCATACTACACTACGAAGCGACATTTTTCAACACTCTAAACAAAAAATCCCCGTTCTGCAATACCGCAGAACGGGGAAAGGGTTTCAGCCGCCGCTTAAATCGACCAGATCCCGATGAAGACGCCGGGCAGTCTGTTCTTTTGCGAGATTACCGACGCTTCGCTGGCATATTTCGATTAATGCGTGCGAGATGTCTTTCATGGCCAGTTCTACGCGCCGCCGTCCGCCAGCTACCCACCAAAACTGACAGGAGGTCTGACATTTCAAAATTTCCAAGTCGTGCCGGAGTTTTTTATCCAGACACGAAACGGCCAAATTGGAGATTTCCCACATTACCCCATGAAGCCGATTCCGCGGCGAAGACCAAAGAGGAAAATAGTCTCCCGTGAAAAAATCATCGGGGGTAGTAGCCCAAGAACCGGGCGGCACATAGCCACTAACCTTGGGAGATGCGCGAAAAATATCTCCAAGAGGCTCGATCTTTACACCCTCCCGCTCGTTGTTGCCAAACGCTTCAAGCAAGGGTTTGAGAAAATCGGAAAGAAGTTTTTTGTGATGATGGCCGAATGTCTCAGTATCCATGGCCAGAATCACATAACTTTCTTTCCCGCTGGTCCAACGATGGATTTCGGCCGGAAACCAATTTTCAAAATCCCGCCAGCCGATTTTTCCCCAGGCAATCAGATTGCTCCAGAGTCCGCTTCGCAAGAAAACTCCCAATCCACCGAGAGCGACAATCCGATCAAAGGGTACGCTACGAAATTGCGCGACAAACGGAGTATCGTCGGTTAAAGTCCAGGCGACGTCAAATTTCTTAAGCGTTGGGATAAGGGCCGGGTCATACGCCAGCTCCGGCAGATAAAAACCTTTGCTGTTGGGCTTAATCCCCCGCTCTTCTTTCATTTCAGAGTCACATTTTATCTGCCGCTCGGCCATCTCCGAAGAAATCAATGGCAGGATGGGATGGTAGGCCGCGGTAGAAACAAACTCGATTTTGTCGTCAGTAAGCGCCTTTTTCATCAACGACATTACATCGTCAATGCCGCGCTTTTCAAGTTGTTCAATCAGCGCCCATTGAGCATTGATTGTCAAATATTTTTGCGCCTGAGAATTTATGAGCCGGAAGAGCGGCCGATAACACTCATCGCTAACACGCTCCATCACCTCTCTACTCTGCCACCAAGGCTGATAGCAATGCAGCAAAATTCCAAGATGTATCATCGCCCCTCTCCCTTGGTTTTAAAAGAAGCGTTTGTCTATAGAAGATACGACGACCCTACGGCCGTAACATCTTCTTATTTCATACTTCATAATAAACTATTTTTGACTATTTGTCAAACTAAAAAGGGTCCGCCTAAACGGATCCTTATCTTTTTGTGATTTGTTACTTAGCCTGAAATAACAGCCTGCTTGAGCCGACAAGAAGGCAGACGCTGTATCGTAATATGGCCAAGCCGATTATAAATCCCAAAATCGGGTCAATCATTATCCAGCCGGTATACCAAATTATGAAACCGCCTCCGATTACTGCGCAAGAAGAAAGCGTGTCGGATAAAATATGCAGAACTGCCGCGCGCATATTGATGTTTTCCCGATTACTCCCGCGCATAATAAAAAGCTGTATCAGATTAACGACTAATCCCACAGCCGCCACGATCATCATCAACAGACACTCGATTTCGCACGGATAAATGAGACGACTGTAGGCGCTATAAAAAATATACCCAGCCATCAACAACAAAATAAAGCCATTGATGAAAACCGCGCAAGGCTCCGCTCGTGGATTCCGGTAGGAAATGCTTGCCGCGAACAAAGCGCACCCCAGAGCAAAACCATCAACGAACATATGGGCTCCGTCGGAAACCAAGGCAACGCTGCCGCATATAATTCCGCCGATTAATTCGGCAAACATCATTCCAAGAACAAGCAGAAAGGCTGTTTTAAGTCTTTTTTTGTCGGCGTTTCGATAATCGTGCTCATGACAATGACTGCAGTTATCATGATGGCAATGGTCGTGATTTTGATGCTCAGCACCCACCTATTCCACCTCCTAATATACGGGGTTTTTTATTGAAATTTCAATGGACTTTATTATTGTGAGCGGAACGCTCACGCTTGCCCTCCCAAATTTGCCAGCGTAGTTCAGTCGGTAGAGCAGGCGCTTCGTAAGCGTCAGGTCGTCGGGTCGATTCCGACCGTTGGCTCTGGCAAATTTTGGAGGGTGAAATAGAGTGCCCCGCAATATTGCGGGGAGATCAAGGTTCACCTTCTCGTGGGAACGCAAAGGTAGGAGGGTAAGCTACGCTTAATAGTTACCTAAACATATTTTCTATAAAATTGCAAGTCGAATAAAAAATCGCCCCGGCATAGACTGGGGCGATTATTTTTTGCGTTT
>PFOG01000027.1 GCA_002792395.1 Candidatus Portnoybacteria bacterium CG_4_10_14_0_2_um_filter_44_20
CAAGGGAGACGACATAACAATGACTGAAGAATTAGAACGAAAAATCAAAGGGCAAGGCAAACGGCTCTTGGCGGCAGTTAGCAACAAAAAACCGCCAATATTCCAAGGGTTATCTGGACGAATCCTGGAGCGCTGCATGCGCAATGTAAGCTTCAAGACGGAAATTTTGCGCTTCATCGAAAACCTGCCGCGATTGACTACACCCGAAACAACGATGCAATATCTTAACCATCATTTTCGGGAACAAAGAAATCAAAGCCTGCCATGGCTGGTCAGACTATTTTTAAGAGCCATTCGATACAATAACAAACTTATTGCCATAATGGCCGACAAATTTATCCGCGCCGAAACCAAAAAAATCGCGCGAATATTTCTATTAAATAATGATTCCGAGACAGCCCGCAAAACCGTAAAAAAGATGCGAAGAGAAGGATTCGCTTGTACCATTGATATTATTGGCGAGTCAGCGGTCGGCGAAAAGGAAGCGGCCACATACCGTCGCCTATACTATCTCCTGCTCACGCAATTAGAAACCGCTCCGCCATGGAAAACGCTCGGCAATAGCGACCCGAACCTAGACTGGGGCTACGCGCCAAAAATTAATATCGCGCTTAAGCCATCCAGTTTGTGCTCAACGCTCGATCCGAACGATTTTGAAAAATCAGTGGAATCATTATGTCGTTGCGTCGAACCGATTTTATTGAAAGCCATGGAGATCAAGGCATTTGTCTGGATAGACATGGAACAGTACAGATTCAAAGATATCACTATTGAGGCATATCACCGCCTGCGCGCCGACTCCGTCTTTCGTGATTGGCCCCACTTCGGCATCGCCATCCAAAGCTATCTGCGCGATACGGATCGCGACTTAAGCAACCTGCTTAACTGGGCTCACGACAAATATCTGCCCATCGCAATCAGATTAGTAAAGGGCGCCTATTGGGATTATGAGATGGACGCAGCCCGACGGACCACGACAAACCCTCCCGTCTATACGCGCAAGGCCGAAAGCGACGCCGCCTTCGAACGCCACGCCAGTATAATTCTCGACAACCACAAGATTTGTTACCTCGCCTGCGCCTCACACAACATCCGCTCCATTGCCGCAGTTATTGAAATGGCGGAGTACCTGTCGGTCCCGAAAGAACGATACGAATTC
>PFOG01000030.1 GCA_002792395.1 Candidatus Portnoybacteria bacterium CG_4_10_14_0_2_um_filter_44_20
AGGAAAGCGGCTAGGAAACTGTCTGTACTATTTGTTTGTCTTACAAAGGCCGCTTTCGAGAGCGGCTATTTTTTAAATTCTTTTCCAAGAGGATGAGCCGGAGGCGATGGTCGATTGGCTAAAAAGAATTTAACCCACCGTAGCCCGTAGGGCGTAGGCGGGTGGCCGGGGTTACAAACTGTTGTTTTGAGCATAGGGAGGAATTAAGGAGATTCTTCGCTTCGCTCAGAATGACAAAATGGCAGTGAGTGATCGGACTTTGACAAAAGAATAAATGCCGTGAGCGCGCATTTGTTATCTGTGCGGCGCGGCATGCAGGTAAGTATTGCATTATATATCTAAGTAAGTAAGTGAATCACCTTAATAATTAATCATTAATCCGATTGGTATATTCTTACTAATCGGGACCAAATATTAAGGGCTTATGGTGGATGCCTTGACATCAAGAGGCGATGAAGGGCGTGGCGTGACTGCGATAAGCTTCGGGGAGGTGTCTAGCAACCTTTGATCCGGAGATTTCCGAATGGGGAAACCCAATTGAGCAAACCTCAATTATCCCGCAGCAATGCGGGGAGCGAACCCGCTGAAGTGAAACATCTCAGTAAGCGGAGGAAAAGAAAATAATATCAGCTTTGCTGATTCATTCCCTTAGTAGCGGCGAGCGAACGGGGAAGAGCCTAAACCAGTGCGAAGCACTGGAATTTTGAAGCTTGAATTTTGAATTATGAACGAATTTTTAATAATTTAATTTTTAATTAAACATTAAGATATTCTGATTTGAATCAAAATTCGAAATTAGAAATTCGAAATTCCGCTGCTTCGCAGTGGTGTTGCAAGGTAGTAACGTTCCGGAGCATCTCACACCTTATGAATTTTCACGAGGTGTGGGATTCATTCCGGAGGGAGTCCACAAAAATAAAGTTTACCCTGAGTTTATCGAGGGGCATTGTTAATCAAATCTCGCTGGAAAGCGGAACCAAAGAGGGTAATAGTCCCGTAGGTGAAAACAGCTTTATGCTCCTAGTTATTATTCTTAAGTACGGCGAGGCACGAAAACCTTGTCGGAAGCCGGCAGGACTACTCTGCCAAGGCTAAATACTCTTGATGATCGATAGTGAACTAGTACCGTGAGGGAAAGGTGAAAAATAGCCCGGTAAGGGCGGTGAAATAGATCTGAAACCATAAGCTTACAA
>PFOG01000074.1 GCA_002792395.1 Candidatus Portnoybacteria bacterium CG_4_10_14_0_2_um_filter_44_20
AGTATGGCAATTCAAATTTTATCAAATTTAAACTATCCGATTGGCAATATAATCAACCAAGAGTTGCAGAATGCAAACTCGGCGAAAATGGCTGTTGCCTTTTTGAAATACTCCGGGGTAAAAGTTATTGAGAAAGCATTGGATAGTTTTTTGAAGAATAATGGCAACATTGAAATTATCACGGGGCTTGATTTCAAAACCACCGACCCACAATCAATGCATTATTTTATCCAGTTACAAAAGCAGGTTTCGGGTTTGAAATTTTATTGCTACGGAGATAAAGATGAAAACAAAACCGACGTGGTTTTTCATCCCAAGATATACCTTTTTGAGAAAGGCAGAGAAACTACAGGAATTGTAGGCAGTACAAATCTCACGCGCGGCGGGTTGCTAACTAATTTTGAAGTCAATGTTGTGATTAAAGAAACAAAACCTCTTTATTTCTCACAGCTTGAAGCGATTTATAATTCTGTCAAATTTACCGACTCTGTATTTTCGCCGGACGAAGAATATCTAGCAGGATATTCTGATGTTTACAAAGCTTTTTTGCAAAGTGAAGAAAGAGCCATAAAGGATGAGGGTGTTCAAAATGTTGTGCGCCAAATAAACAGGCGTGCAGAATTTTTGCCGGGCACAGTACCGTCAATAAAAAGCCTCACCATTGAAGTCATCAAGAAGGAACAAGCAAAAGGTATAGAGTTTGTACCGCTTCAAACAATCTACGAAGAAGTCGAGAAATTGGTACAAGAGAAAAATTTGGTTTACAAAATGGATACATTCCGCAATTCTATAAGGGGTGAATTAAATAAGCACGAAGCAAAGAGTAATCACCCGGACAATATGGATTTATTTGTGCGTTCATCAGAGCAAAAAGGATATTATTCATTAACTGAAAAGGGTAAAAATTATGCAGGAAGATAAAATGACCCAACAACAAATTTTCGAGTTGCAAGCAAAGATCGAACGAGCTGTAAATCGTTCATCTGGAGGCATTGAAGATGAAAGTCGAATTGACGATTTGTGTTGTAAACTTCTACAACTCGGAGAGACGACTGCGTAAAGATTCTGAACGAAAAAATCGACGAAAAGTCAGTTGAGTTGATTTTTGCCGATCCTCCATACAATCTTTCCGGCAATGGTCTGAAATGGGAAGGCAATAA
>PFOG01000096.1 GCA_002792395.1 Candidatus Portnoybacteria bacterium CG_4_10_14_0_2_um_filter_44_20
ACCAAAAAACCATTTTTCCCGTCGACTATCTGGTCGGGAAAAGCGCTATGATCTGTTGTTATTGTCGGAAGCCCGGTAGCAAGGGCTTGTATAACAGAGGTAGTCATAACTATTCCATGTCGCCGTTAAGCGCGGTTTTAGACGGCTGCAAATAAAAATGATTTTTCATAAATAAATCAATAACGTCTTCCATCTTCATAAAGCCCCGGAAGTCTACAATATCATTCAGCTTAAATTCATCAGTTAATTTATAAATTTCTTCTCTAAGCGGCCCGTCGCCGACGATCGCGCATTTGAATTTTTGGGCCGTCCTTTCCCTAACAATAGCCAACGCGCGCAACAAATCATCAAACCCTTTTTTCTCAACAAATCGGCCGACCGATACCATCTTTATTTCCTCACCTTCCTTTAATTCTCTTGTTTCAAATGGATAGGAATCAACGTCTATGCTAATGGGCAAAACGGTTATCTTACTTTCATCAAACCCCTGCGCCACCACCCTCTCTTTCATATTATTCGACATCACTATAAACGCGGAGCTTTCCTCTTTCAGGCGGTTGTACGCCCGCGGTCCCTTCTCTTTAGTATAACTACTGACATCGTAGCCGAGAAAAGAAGTAATCATTTTTGTATCATCACCAAGAATGTCCTTAATAATTAAAAACTTGTTGGCGATTGGCCCGAAATGACAATGGATCAGATCAAATTTTCTTCCGACAAATGGCTCAACCCAAAAAAGAAATTTCAGAGACAGGGCATCACGTCCATATTTGCTAAAATTCAAAGCGCGAAACAAAGTTCTTGGCGACTTAAAAATAAGCCTGACCATCTTCGGCGCAGCCATCGCTATTCTCTTCAGCCAATTCGAAGGCATATTAAGATAATGCGCCCCTTTAAACATTTCGTATTGCCGATACCTTTCGGAAATATTTTCTTCGCTGCCGCGCACGAACGAAAAAATCTCAACATCTACCCCCCCATCTTCCAAGTCCGCAATTTGGTTAATGATAAAAGTCTCCGATATTGCTGGAAAAATACCGATGACAAAAGCAACTTTT
>PFOG01000108.1 GCA_002792395.1 Candidatus Portnoybacteria bacterium CG_4_10_14_0_2_um_filter_44_20
TTGCCCCGTAGCAAGCCGAATGCTTTGCTATGGGGCCCGCCCGAGCGTCAGATTTCATTCCTGCCGCGCGTAGCGCGGCAACCATTCAGTTTTTTGTCAAAAAATGTTCGAACAGAGTTGTATAATTCCACCAAACCAAAACCCGCCCCCGCAGTACTGCGGGGGCGGGTTTTATCATATTTTGCGTTTTATTGGCGTGCCATTTTTAGCGCTTAACTGGCTTCTATAAATTAATCCAAGACCACAATTTCTGCCTTTTTGACGCCAAATTGGACAGCCAAAGACTTTGAGGGCATCCAGATATCGACTTTTCCGCTGTTACGCGCCGGCATGCGGTCTTCAACCACAAAGACTTTCTCGCCATACAAGGCGGGAATTTTCACCCGCGTGCCGAAACTCAAGAAATTAGCGGCGATAATGCCGTCTCGCGTTCGCGTGCCCGCGGCGGTGATAAACGGCGAACTATCGGTTTCGTCCGGACTGCTGGAATAGGCAGTTACAACGGCAAATCGAGACTGCGAAGAACAATAAGGTCCGGTTTTAACAGGCGTTATCGGGTCGCTAACCTGAATCAAAGTATTACCCCCGAGTATCATCACCTGATTATAAACGCTCTGCGCCGATCCGATATTCAACAACTGATCGCCATACTGCGGCAAATAATCATCGCTTATAGAACCATCCTGCCCGAAAAAATCCGCCCAGGAATATTGCGGGAACAGAAATGTGTAAACAACACAAGCAATAAGAACCAGATAGGCGCCCTTTCTCCCGATTGTACTAGGAGGTTCGGTTAATTTATTGCCCATAAGTTGAATTAAATCCACCCCACTGTGAGATAGGATGGATTTTTTTAATTAAAAAAGCTCCCTTTCGGAGCTTCTCTATTATATTATAGCCACTGAAAAAGTCAAGGTTTTGGGACAATCTTAAGGCTTTCTCAGTATCTTGCCTTCACCTAATACCAGCCGCGGACGCGCCGCTAAATGCAAAGGATTCTTGTCCCAGACAATCAAGCTGGCCAGTTTTCCCGGCTCAATTGTGCCCAGGATGTCATCAATACCCAGGATCTTAGCGTTTTTATAGGTAATCAACGAAATCGCCTCCGCTTCGCCCATTCCTTGGATAAGAAAGAACTTAAGGCCCTCGCGGAGAAATGTTACAAGAACACCCGGATGGTCAGTCATTAATCCATACAAAGCTCTGGATTTCATTAAAAGGCCTGCATTCTTATAAGAAGCGTGTTTCAGCTCAACCTTATAAGCAAGAGAGTCAAGCGGCCCATAAACAATCGGGATATTATTTCTCGCCAACTCATCAAAAATTTCTTGTTCAAAAACATCTCCCAGATGCTCGGCCGTAACCCTCAAGCCATATTTTTTTGCCAGTTCTACGAGAAATAAGACATCGTCGGCTTTGTGAACGTGGCACTTAACCGTTTTGGCGCCGGAAAGAATCTCCAGTAAAGCCGCTTCTTCTAAAGAAAAACTTAATATATGCTTTCGCTCAATTGAAGATGTTTTTTCTCCAAATTCCTGTTCAGTAATCTTTTTGTCTTCCTTTTCTTTTATCAAAGCCCTCAACTTATTTTCTTTAGCCAATTCAGCCTTCTCTTTCTTTCTTAAAAGGACGTCAAATTTTTGCGCCAAAAGGGCAGCAAGCCCCATGCGGCTATTGGGCCGCTCGCCCTTCCAATCAGTGGTCGAGCGGGGATTATACCCCAAAGCCATTTTGTAGCCATAGTCCTTGACCAGGGCATCTTTACGGTTACGGGCGAAGTTTTTGATGACCATCGCCTTGCCGCCGATCAGATTGCCGCCTCCGGGAACAACGCAGCTGTAGAGAACGCCGAAGTCCACCGCCTCAACAAAAGAATGGTCGTCAAAATAAATGCTGTCCAAAGGATTCAACAAAGGTAAAAACTGATTAGAATTGTCATTTGCCTCTTCTTCGACGCTCGGCTCTCCGTGCCGGCACATCCCGATATGGGAATGAGCGTCAATGAAAGCCGGCGTAACATACCCTTCGTAATAAAACCCGATGCTCCTGGGCTTCCCATTAATAATATCAATAACCTTGTCGCCTTCAATGATCACATATTTCAGTCCGCGCTTGCCCTTTCCGTCAAAAAGCTCCGTTGCCCTAATAATAATCTGTTTTGAACCAGTCACTACCGCACCTCCTTGTTAAAGAACCCTTTTTTTGTCATTAAATCACGCCACCCATGAAAGTTCAAGCTCAACGCAAGATTGACAAAATCGGCTGCGTTTATTAGAATATGAATTAGAATAAAAAAGTATAAATAACCAACAAAAGGCATCTATGTGGAAACAGAGTCCAAAGAAAACCTTAGTGCTTCGCCGCCAGAATCAGAGCCAACGCCTGATACCAAGTGGTTCACCTTTTTTCAAGAGCTTTCGGAAAAAGGAGGAATCCAATGCGCTCTTGAGGGCGGCCTTCAAAGCGCCGCTAGAGATCCGGAACTATGTAAGGGGCGCACCGCCGAAGGTACCATATTCTATGTCTGGCAGACCGAGGCATTCCTTATGCTCAAGATGGAGCAAAAAGACGATACGCTCGTAGAAGCCGTCAGCAAAACTCTTGGCTGCCAGCCATCCCGCTACCGCCTGGATCAAAAAAGTAACACTTATATAGCGGAATGGGAAAAGGATCCTTCGACACAAAACGACCGAAAAGAATAAATCCACAAAACCAAAAACGCCTCTGGAATCAGGGGCGTTTTTAATCCTTTTTTTATCACTTTTCACAACCTAAACTACAGCGTGTTTAAAAAATAAAGAATATTAAAGAATCGCCAGCCTCAACGTACGTCAAAAACGACACCTTAACAGCTTTTCTTCCGCTCATCTCCTCAATGCCAGAAGAGAAACAATTCGTAGCGCGGATAAAAGCATCTCGCAAGGCTACAACCGGATTAACTCAAAATTGGCGGAATCATAATAACAAGACAACCGGCCATAACAACCATTATGCCAAGAACTAATATAATTATAAAATCATTATCCATAAGTATAAAAATTTTAACTTGAGGGTGTTATCTTTTTATGAAACCTCGGACTCTCTTCGCCCAAGGCACCGACCTTTACGCAATGCAAAAAACGCAATTAATTTTGAGACAACTCTTATCCTACCCATATTGTAACACGTCGCATTTTCCTTGTCTAAACAAATTTATTCTGCCAAAACAAAAACTGCCTCGCATCCGCCGGCTGACGAACTGCGAAGCAGTTTTAGCGGGGTCTTGCCTCGAGCTCCTCGAGTCGAGCTCGGAGTCAAGACTTATCGAAGGGTGTCCGGCCGGACTCGAACCGACAACCACCAGAGCCACAATCTGGAGCTCTGCCAAATTGAGCTACGGACACCATGTTTGCACAACTACTAACCATCAACCGTCAACTAATAACTAACTAATTCTAATTATGCGTCCCCGGCAGGACTCTCACCCCGTACCTTTTGGTCTCCCCAGAGGGAATCGAACCCCCATCTAGAGCTTAGAAGGCTCCCGCTCTATCCGTTGAGCTATGGGGAGATAAAAAAGGTGCGGGGCGGGCCTGCAATCTACTCTTTAGAAGGGAGCCGCTTTATCCAGTTAAGCTACGGGGACCATTAGATTTCGACAGTGTTAAACATAACAAAAAATGACCATCTGGTCAAATCAAATCAACCTCGTTGCTCAACTAAATATCGGCCCTATTTAAATGGATCAGGCAAAGACTGGTCTATCTGCACCTCCTCGCCGAAGAGCGTTTTTTTATCAGCTAGGCGCAAAATAACTTCCCGATAGAGACCATGGTCAATCCTCGTCTCGTCTTCTTTTACATTTAAGTTAGAAAGGCGCTCGCCAACGGCGTAATAATTAAAGATCATCCCGGTTATCGCAAAGATTACCACCGCCAAAATAATAAAGACCAAAAATACCCGCTCATAACAATATTCACCCAAAACATTCAGTTTTTGGACAACCTGCTTTAGTTTCTCGGAAAAATCTTTACCGTTCATCATAAAATTAACGCGTAAAACTCGTTATTAACGACCAACAAATGCCCGAAGGCCAAACACGGTAGTAATCTCCTGTTGCTCTTTACCCGCTGTTGCCCCCCACCCGCCTCCTTGAATTCTTAAATCGCTCATTTCGATCGCGTAGGGCGCATTCTCTAAATACATCAAAAATTTTAGCAGGCTCGGAAAGTCTCCTTTGAGAGTAATTTGAAAATCAGCAGTTGTCCACCCGGGCGCCACCTCGTCTTTCGAAGATTCGCTAATCAGCTTATTCTCGTAATTATTGCCCGACCTTTGCGCTATTTTTTCAAGAGTCAAAATAAACGGTAAAAAATCACCCTTTTTAAGAAAACTCTGATTGACATTGACTAACTCAGGCTGGATTTCTTGATACTCCCTCTCTGAATCAGAAAAGCTTTGCTTCTTCTTCTGTAGGCTTGCTATCTCCGCCTTTTTTTCGGATAAATCGCGACTGGCGGCCTGAATTTTCATCAGAAAAAAGTAAGTAACAAAAAAAGATGCCAAAAGACAGACTATAATGACACCGCCCAATATTAGATAAACCCTTTTCTTTTCGGACAATAACGGCATTGTCATTTTTTCACGCAAAAAGTTCATTGATTGATCGAAAACGAAAAATTGAAATCGATATCCTCGGACTTTATAAAATTAGAAACAGGCGACTTGATCTCTGAAAATAACGGGCAGCCCTCGAGCTTACCCTGAAAAGCGACCAGTTGCTCCCTAGTTGATGCATGACCCGTTAAAACAACCTTTTTCTTTTTTATATCGAATTGAATACTGTCAAAGCGTATCTCCGGTGAAACCGCCATCGCTAGATTTTTTAATACGTCGACAACCGGCACTCGGCTATTTTGGAGGTCGCTTAAAAGCTTTATCTTCTGATTAGCATCTGTAATCTTCGCCCCCAATTCGCGCGCGGCCAGTGAAGAACTGCCACCCTCCCCAGCGCTAACCAGCCCATTCATTGCTTGAACTTGGACAGACAAGTAGAGCCAGGTAACCGCAAGAAGTACAGCAAAAATACATACAAGAAACAAAAATAACCTGCCAACAAAAATAGCTGAACGGCTCATTTTCTCGAGCCGCAAAAATTCTTTCTCCTGGGGCGGTAATAAATTAAGAGTTAACATGAACCATTCATTCCCATCCTGGCGCCCCGCAAGGCTAATCCAAGGACGGTGGCGTAACTAATTGACTGGTCGTAAGATAATTCCGGTATGCTTTCCGGCGCCGCCTCCAGAATATTCACCCAGGGATTTCCCACCTCAACCGGTAAGTCCAGCGCGCCGGATAAAAAAGAAGACAAACCGCTCAAATTGGCGCCTCCCCCGCAAAGCGCTACTTTCGAAACATCTTTCGTTTCAGATTGCTCCTTTGGTCCATGCGTCCGAAAGAAATCAATATATTTTTTAATCTGGTTCACCAATTCATTTATGCTCGGCAAAAGCGACTGAAAAACCCGCCCGTCCTCGCGGTCTTTATTTAGACCGACTTCAAATTTCAATTCCTTGGCCTTTCCCAAGCTTACATCTAATTTCTTTGCTATTTCTTTCACTAAATATTCATTAGAAAGCGGCAGACTGGCCGTAAAATGAATCGTGCGGCCGGCAAAAATAATAAAACTGGTTCGCCGGGCGCCGATATCGATAATCATGACCGGCGACAAGGCAAGCTCATCCTTAATCAAAGCCCGACTTGTCGCAACTGATTCTATTTCAAAAACCAGCGGCCTTAAGCCAGCCTCTTTAAAAACCTTGAGATACGGATCAACCAAAGACCTGCCCAAAGCGCCGATAAGGATATCGTAATGATCGAACGAGACCCTGGGCGGCTCGACAATCTGCCAATCGAAATAAACCTGATCAATCGGAAGAGGAATTTGGTTCTCAACCTCCCACCGCACCGCCTCTTTTAGCTCGTTTGGCTTCATTCTTGGCAACCGAATGACGCGGATAAAAGATTCGGTCTCGGGCAAAGAAACAACACAATATTTGGTGTTAATCGGTAAACCATTAACGCCCGCGACCCCCTTCTTGATAACATCTGCCAACTCGTCGACTTTCTTGATCGCCCCTCCCCCAATAACACCCCGAGGGATTTCCTGTCGGCCGTAATTAGCTAAAACCAAACCCCGCCCCTCCGGCTTCAGTTGGGCAACTTTCAAGGAGATGTCGGAAAGAT
>PFOG01000177.1 GCA_002792395.1 Candidatus Portnoybacteria bacterium CG_4_10_14_0_2_um_filter_44_20
CGGAGCGTTAAGAGAGAAAATTTGAACATATGATTTTCGGATTGAGCCCTGCCGGCGGGGTACCAATTATGATTGTATAATAGCATAAAATAGTGAGTCGGTCAATGGTTTGTATTGAACTGAGTATAATTTATTGATATAATAAAACATATAGACAAAAAAATAATGGCAGAAAAACAAAACCAAATAAAAAATTCAACATCCTCTCTCCCCCGCTTCGATGACTTTCTATTAAATCTCCAAACCAATAATTATTCCCAGGAAACAATTTATAACTACGAGCGGGACCTAGATGTATTTATAAGATTTTTAACTGAGTCGCGATTTGAATTTGAGCAAATTACCAAAACAACCATTTTAAATTACAAGGCTTATTTGATTTCTCGCGATCGCAAAACCGCCAAAGAAAAGCTTAGCGAAAAAAAACTGGGTTCTTATTCGATCAATCGGATGCTATCAAGCCTCCGTTCATATCTTAGATTTCTGATTGAAATGGACTATAATGTCCCCGTGCCGCCGGAAAGTGTCAAGCTGATGAAGACTGAAA
The DNA here is from genome assembly GCA_002792395.1 of Candidatus Portnoybacteria bacterium CG_4_10_14_0_2_um_filter_44_20. Lineage (GTDB taxonomy): Bacteria > Patescibacteriota > Minisyncoccia > Portnoybacterales. Next base: position 548 of record PFOG01000177.1, read on the forward strand.
AAAAACATCCGCAGGTGGCGGAATTGCCGGAATTGATCAAATTAATCGAGGCGCCAAACCAGTTCGAAAAAAATAAATTGGTTATCCTGAGAAACAGAGCTATCTTAGAGGTTTTATTTTCCACTGGCATGCGTATCTCTGAGGTCACCAATCTTAAAAGAAATCAAATCGATAACAGCGGTCGAATTTTTATCATGGGCAAAGGAAAAAAAGAGCGGTTTGTTTATCTAACCCAACGCGCTTATGAACATTTGCAAAGTTATCTTAAAACAAGAAGCGATTCCCTTCCCTACCTTTTTATCCCCTATTCCGGGTTAAACAACCCTAAAAGAGACAAAAAGATTTCTCCTAACTATCTGCAGGAACGTATTAAGAGATATAGGGAGTATTTAGGAATTAATGTGCCGACTTCAGCTCACTCTCTGCGCCATGGGTTTGCCACCTATCTGGCCGAACAGGGCGCTAATCCGGCCGCCATCCAGATTCTTTTGGGACACGAATCATTAAATACAACCACCCGTTATGTCCACGCCTCCGACCGCTATGCCGAAGAAACGCATCGTAAGTTCCATCCGCTTAAAAAATAATACTATATGCGTTTATCTTTCTCCGCTCTCGAAA
>PFOG01000203.1 GCA_002792395.1 Candidatus Portnoybacteria bacterium CG_4_10_14_0_2_um_filter_44_20
CCGGCGTCACAATTAATTCCGAATCAGAATTAAATTCTTTTTTCATAATATCACGCAACCAAGTCGAAATAACAATTTTTTTCATTGGCAAACGATAAGCCTCTGACACCCCTTCAATGGGACCATGATAAAGTCTTTCGTCGTGCTGGATAAAATGAAGTTTAAACCCCCTTTCTTCCGGCAGCCGATAAGTCGCCGCCGCGACCTTCCAAGAGTCAGCGACTAAAATATCCGCGTTAGGAATATTTTCCGCCGACCAATCAAATACCCGAAGGACTTTTGCTTTTAAATTTTTAAACCAAAATGGCTTAATGTTAAAAGCATTAAAAAAATGCCTAGTCCAATTTTTGCTTCGCACAACGACGGTAACCGCGTATCCTCTTTTTGCCAAAATATCGGCATAAGTCAAAATCGCTCGCCCGCCTCCCGAAATCCTAAGATGAGGTAAAATAAAATTAATTTTCATTTTCTCTGATCTTAACGATAAATTGATAAGCAAATAATCCGGGGAGCAGCTTGCCCAGCCACTTTGTACCACGCGTAGGAAAATGATGGCAGGCCCCCACAAAAGAATAACCGCTCTCTTTTACCATCTCCCGCAAGCTGGCCCAGCTAAAAAAATGAATGTGGCCGCGGTCCATCAACCCTTCGCTCGCATAGTCAAATTTTCCAAAAAATATTTTTAAGCGGTTCTTCCAAAACAAAACATTAGGAACCGTAACGATGATTTTGGCTGACGGCGCCAATAAATTTTTTATCTTTCCCAAAAGATTCTCGGGATAAAACAAATGCTCTAAGACTTCGGAAATAATAACCCCATCGAATCTAATTTCTTTTATCTCATCCGACCACTTTTCGAAGGGCATCTGGACATCGAAACAAAAAACTCTATCTAGTTTAGCGGCCGCCTCTTGACAGGCCGCCTCCGAAACATCGATTCCAAAAACCGTAGAACTATTCTCTTTTTTTATTATTTCGCCAAGCTGGCCACCGCCACAACCAATATCAAGAACATTCTTTTTTTCTCGTCCCAGAAATTCCAAAATCGCGTCCTTTCGATATCGGCTAATC
>PFOG01000109.1 GCA_002792395.1 Candidatus Portnoybacteria bacterium CG_4_10_14_0_2_um_filter_44_20
TTAACCAACGCTGTTGCGTTAAAAGTTAGAATCCAATCTTTTTATGCCAAAACGTTTATTGTAATACAATCGAAGTATTAGGTAAATGTGACAATATAAAATTATCTATGGAAAGATTCTTCTCAGAGCAAATAATCAAAGAAGCAGAAAAAAACCAATCAAGGAAAGATTATGAAAAAAGGGCTAAGAAAATAGCAAATCCTTTTTCCCTCGACAAAATTCCAGCGCTTATTGATAAAGCAATTTTAAAAGGGTTAGAACCGGCCGATCTCAAAAAAATAACCAAAGAAGATGTTATAAGAATAGACGCTGAGCTTGAACAAAAAGCCAGAAACTTAGCGGAGAAGGCTGGGGCCGATAGTGATGAACAGAAATATCTGGAAAAAATGCAGAATTCAGACTTAGTTTTAAGTAAAGCAAGTTTCAGAAATCCTGGCTGGCACATCGACATTATAAAAGGAAAAATTAATGGACAGGATGTCAGGGTAGAAAATGCATATTTCTTTGTATAGAACGAACCAAGGGAAAGAAATGAGTATAAAGGGACACTAAATGGCGAGAAACTACCCGAAGATGATGCTAAAAGAATTTTTGCAGAATATGGTCCAATTGCGTTGGATAGAACGACTGCAATAAGTGATTTTATACGCGAAAAGAGCGATGCTGAATAGAAGAAAAAAACAGAGAAAAGAATCGGCGGTTCTCATAAAAAGGTGTTCCCGGAAGATAAAGAGAGCTAATAATCTGACCCGATAAAAGCAAAACATTTTGAACAAAAATGATCCCCTATGGGATCGTTTTTGTTATGCCGCCATGATTCAAATTTTTTATTGTTTTGACTAGATATGTCTACACAATAAAAGGCTGTTACTGCGGAGGTGCCGGGCTTTGAAACTGGTCTTTTAGTTTGTCCAGAATATCGCCAGACATTGAGGGAGGGAGGATAACAGTGATTTCTGTCTCTTGTCGGTTCAGGGCGGTGTCATAAACTTTTACTTTGATTGTGTGCTCTCCTAAGGCAGTATCTTTAGGTAAATTATAAGCCATTTCGTATGGCTCGGTTGGGTCGGTGGCGATGAATTTGTCGTCAAAGAAAAAATCAACTTGTTTTACTTCTAACGGCGCGGAGACTTGGGTTTTAATACTGACCCACCGATTGTTGATCAGTGAATTATTTTCTGGGTTGATAATCCGGATTTGCGGCTGATTTTCCGCGGTATGGATATCATCGTTTTCGTTGATGGGAGACTGGCTAAAAATGTTTTGTCTCTTTGCCCATTCGATAACAGGAGCTTCCCAGTTGAAAAATTGGGGGTCATCGGCCGGATTGGCGGGATAAGCTCCTTGCGGGTTATTTTTGTCGACATAATAAAGAAGACAATGGGTTTGTTTGTATTGGACATCCTTAATTAATTCCGGCGGTGTTAAAGAGGTGGCTAATTTTCCGGAAAGAGAATCAATTTTATAGGTCTTTAAGGAAAATTCGTCGCCGTTTAAAACTGGTTTGTCCGTTTGAAATTCCGGCGGATTCGGAAATTGTTCAATTTGGGCGGATAAAACGAAAGCCGGCAGATTTTGTGTCGCTGGCTCGATTTCTAGGGGTTGGCCAAAAGGGCTGGTGTCATTTTGGGACGAGGGGATTTGGTTATTAGTTTTTTTACTCTTAATTTCATAAGCCTTTCGCATAAACGTATTCCAGAGGGGGGCGGCAGCGTAAAGACCGGCGCCTTCTTTGGCCATTGGTGTGTTGTCATTGTTTCCGGTCCAAACCCCGACTGATAAAGAAGGGGTATAACCGATCGTCCAAGCATCACGGTATTCTTGGGTGGTGCCGGTTTTGACGGCAGCGGGGCGGCTATTGAGATAAAGAGGCGAACGGGAACCAAAAACCGGAGTTCTAAGGCTATTATTAGACAAGATGGCGGAGATTGATCTGGCTACCTCAGGCTTTAAGGCTTCGGTTGGCTTATTTTGCCATTCTTCTATTATTTGTCCGCCGCTATCCTCTATTTTTAAAATTGGCGTGGTTTTTTGATAGATTCCATCGTTTGCAAAGGTGCCGTAAGCAGAAACCATGTCTAAGAGTTTCACTTCTCCTCCGCCTAGAACTAAAGCCAGACCGTATCTTTGCCGGTCTTTAAGGGTAGAAATTCCCATATCTTGGGCTAAGTTAATTGTGTCATTGATCCCGGCTAAGTATAAAACTTTAACCGAAGGGACGTTAAGCGACTGAGCCAGCGATTCCTGGAGAGTTGTTGGTCCCCGGAAGCGGCCGTCATAATTTTGCGGGTTGTAGCATTTTTGTCCCTCAAAAGAGTCGTAGCCGGCGCTTGCCGGACAGGCTGGATTAAATTCAGTCGGCAGATCAAAAAGGACGGTTTCTGGCGTAAATCCCTTTTTTATGGCTGCCGCATACACAAAAGGTTTAAAGGAAGAACCGGGCTGGCGGTTGCTAATAGCGACGTTGAAGTTTGGTTCAAACAGACAATTTTTGCCTGGCGCGCAGCCTTCCGGCAATGAGTCGAGAAAGTAGCTTTTTGAGCCAGCCATAGCTAATATTTGCCCAGTTTTTGGGTCGGTGGCTACCAAGGCCGCGTTATTCGCCTTATATTTCTTTATGTTGTTTAGAACGCCATCAAGAATAGTTTGCTCGGCTAGCTGTTGCAGTTGCCAATCTAAAGTCGTATAAACTTTTAGTCCGCCCGTCTCCACATAATCTTGTCCATACTTCGCCTCCAAATATTCTTTGATATACATAACAAAATGAGGCGCTTTAATATTTGTGTTAGCAGGCGCAGGGGTGAGCCTCTCGTTTGCGGCTTTCTGGGACTCTTCTTTTGTGATATAACCCAATTCCGCCATCCGGTTTAAGATATAGGCCTGGCGATCTTTTAATTCGCTAAGGTGTGAGCCATAAGGAGAATAATAGCTAGGTGCTTGCGGCAGGCTGGCTAAAAGAGCTGCTTCGGCTAATGTTAGATCTTTGGTGGGTTTATTAAAAAAAGTCTGAGCGGCAGCTTCAATGCCGTAGGCATTTGATCCATAAGGAATCTGATTTAAATAGGCTTCCAAAATTTTGTCTTTAGGATATTTTGCCTCAAATTCAATCGATAAAATTGCCTCTTTTATTTTTCTGGTAAATGTTTTTTCGGAACCGAGGAAGGAGCTTTTAATAAATTGTTGGGTGATAGTTGAGCCGCCCTGAGATAATGATTGGCCCTTAATGTCGGCGAGAAGAGCTCGAAAAATGCCTTTAAAGTCTAGGCCGAAATGCCTATAGAAATTAGCGTCTTCCACGGCTAAGGTTGCTTTTTTGACGGAATCAGGTATTTCGGTAAAAGAAATAACAGTTCTCTTCTCTTCTCCGTGGATGTCATACAAAACAATGGTTCCGGTTCGGTCGTAAATCTTAGTTGATTCAATAACCTGTCTGTCGGTGATTTTATCAGGATTTGGAAGGTCCTTCAAAAAATAGGCAAAAACGCCGAGTATGGAGGCAACAATAAAAATCCCTAAAAGAAGGGATGTAAATAAAATGGTCTTGATTATTTTTCTCGCCCGCCCCTTTCGATTTTTTCTTTTAAGGCGGTTCTTCCTTTCAATCATATAATTTTATTTATCACAATCGCAATAACCTTTTTATCGCGGCGATAACTTTATTTTATCGCATTTAGTGGTTTAAAATCAAGAAAAAGAAAAAAGGGCTTACGCCCCTTCTTCATCCGCCGAAACATAACAAACCGAAGGTATGATAACGCGGATGTTTTTTGAAATTTTGCGGAGTTCGTCTATGGTCCGATGGTTGCAACCCAGAAAAAGAAGACCGATGCTGTCGTTGAGCAAGGTGGTTTTTATTCTTTGTGCGATGAACCTATCGCGTAGATGAACAATATTGTTAACCCAATGCTCATAAAAGAAACATGTGTCGGGGTCTTTAATCATTTCAATATGTGCTGCCTCAAAAAGGCGCAACAAGCGGAAATGGTCGGTTCCTTCCAGCGACGCTCCTTGGTCGAGCAGCCATTTAACACATTGATAGTTCGGGCAGGTTGGACACCCTGACAGGAGTTCGAAAAAATAAAGAGAGATATATTTATGGTCTAGAACCGGTAATGAGTCTAGATATATGACAACATTGTGAAAGTCTTTGATGTTTTCATATAGCCACGATTTTATACTTTGCCAATATTTTTTGACTTGTTTCTCATATTTTTCCCAGATAGCCGATACTTCTTGATCGTCGGTATCTCTCAGGGTTTTGGCAATCTCGGTATTAATTTCGTTTAAACTATGAACGGTTGGAACATAGTATATCGTTTTCATTACATATCTCCGCCAAATTTTTAAGGAGCTGTTTTGGTTATTTCAACACTACCATGCATACGAAGAGAGTCAAGGAAATTGATTTAATTCGAAGAAATTGCTACTATTAATTTCAGCAGTAATCACATCTGTTTTCATATGAAACGTAAGCTGACGTCAGAAATAATTGATTTAATCGGCGAAAAAGTGAAACTATCCGGATGGGTAGATTGCCGGAGAGACCACGGCAAGATTATTTTTATTGACCTGCGGGACAAAGACGGGTTAGTTCAGTTAGTTTTTCTTGGCTCTGACAAGGATTTATATCAGCTGGCTGAGACCCTTCGGTCGGAGTGGGTTATTTCGGTTGAAGGGGAAGTTAGAGGCAGACCGGAAAAAATGGTTAATCTGGACATGATAACCGGTAAAATTGAGATTGCCGTCGAGAAATTAGAAGTTTTATCTCAAGCCAAAACGTTGCCTTTTGATATTAACACTAACGGTTATGATATTCACGAAGAAAAAAGATTGACCTACCGCTATTTGGACCTAAGGCGCGGGAGAATGAAGAAAAATTTGATGCTTCGGGACAAAGTCATCCAGTTTATGCGCCGGCAGCTGGGAGAAAAAGGGTTTATAGAAGTAGAAACTCCGATTTTGACTAAATCAACGCCAGAAGGAGCAAGAGATTATCTTGTGCCTTCCCGATTGAACCTCGGCAACTTCTATGCCTTGCCTCAGTCCCCGCAGCAATACAAACAGTTATTAATGGTCGCTGGCTTTGAAAGATATTTTCAGGTTGCTCGTTGTTTCAGAGACGAGGATACGCGTGGAGATCGGCAACCGGAATTCACACAATTGGACATCGAAACGAGTTTCTGGGGCCAGGAAGAGATTTTAGAGATGACTGAAGCCTTATTTGTTGAAACAGTGAAAAAATTCTGTCCGGAGAAAGAAATCACTCAAATACCTTTCCCTCGGATAACTTATGGAGAGGCGATGGAAAAATATCAAACTGACAGGCCGGATTTAAGAAAAGATAAAAACAATCCCGATGAATTGGCTTTTTGTTTTGTCGTTGATTTCCCCGCTTTCGAATGGCGGGAGGAAGAAAAACGGTGGGATGCCGTCCACCATCCTTTCACGAGGCCGCAAACAACCGATATAGAGGAGATGAAGAGAATTCCGGATAAAATATTAGCCTATCAATATGATTTGGTCTTGAACGGCTCTGAAATTGGCGGCGGCAGTTTGAGGACGTATAATCCGGATGTTCTGGCAGCTACGTTTGAGATTATGGGGCATACGTGGGCGGCGATTTACGAAAAATTTGGCCATTTGCTGGAAGCGTTCGAATACGGGGTGCCGCCGCACGGCGGGATCGCTTTCGGTCTGGACAGGTTCTTCGCGATTTTAAATAACGAGCCGAGTATTCGGGAAGTTATCGCTTTCCCCAAAACCAGCGACGGCCGGGATCTAATGATGGGCGCGCCGGCGGGAGTAGATGAAGAACAGCTGAAAGAACTTAAAATTGGAATTATTAAATAACCAATAACCAAACCAGAATACCGAACAAATACTCAAGTTTGAATATCCAAATGTCCAATTGGATATTGATTATTAGGAGTTTTTTCGGGATTCGGGTTTGTGATTTGAGGTTTAGCTTCTTTGCCTTTTTCAATGCCTTACGGCGGCCAAAAAAATAAGTGGCTTACCTGGGCGATAATGATTTCGCTGCCCTTTTATGTTACCTATTAAGCGTAGCTTGCGTGAGC
>PFOG01000022.1 GCA_002792395.1 Candidatus Portnoybacteria bacterium CG_4_10_14_0_2_um_filter_44_20
ACGCAGATCGGGCCGCAGAACTTTTCTCTTAATGTATAAATACATTTAAAGTAAAGATCTGCGTAAATCCGCGTAGTGGATCAGCGTGAGATCAGCGATATATGGATATTTTTCCAACAGGTTTTTCGGGGCAGGGCGACTCGTTCTCTCAAGATGTTGATCTGGGGGGAGGGCTGAGCAATCGGCAAAAAATCTTAATCGTTGTTTTTGCCATCACGCTTTTGGTGACAGGCTTGGTTTTGTATTTTGGTTTTTTCTCTACCTCGCCGGGTACGCAGCCTGAGTCTATGCAATCGTTAAATCCGGGAGGAGTAGCTATAAGCGAGGGGACTGGTGTAGTTGCCGCGACTAGCGAATCGCAGGCTTTCAATTTGGAGGGTATTAGCTTAGATTTTAGCGTCTTTAATAACGAGGTTTTTAAGGGATTAGAGGAGTTCGGTAGTCCCTTGGATCTGTCGGGAGAAAAAGGAAGAGACAACCCGTTTTTGCCCTACTAAAATGACTACTGCTAATCGACTACCGACTACGGCTAAGTATTTCAGATTTGAAAAATTGGAAGTTTGGCAGTTATCAAGAAAATTTGTAGTAGAAATTTATAGAACCACGCGGAAGTATCCAAAGGACGAATTGTTCGGATTAGTCGCGCAGTTGCGTGGAGCCGCGATTTCAATTCTTTTAAATATTGCGGAAGGCAGCGACAGAAAATCCGACGCCGATTTTAGAAGATTTTTAAGAATGTCATTGTCGTCTTTGGAAGAAGTTGTGAGCGGTTTGTATATTTCTTTAGATCAAAATTTTATCAATCAACACGAATTTGATAAATTATACGAATCTGCCAACGAAATAGCTGCTAAACTAAATGCCTTAATTAATAAGTTGGGGCAGTAGTCGGTAGTCTGTAGTCGGTGAGCAAAAAAATGGCCGTTTTGCCAAAAGAAGAATCAACGGAGGTCAAAAAAATCAAGGAACGGGCGGAAAAGCTGGGAATTTCCCATGTTGATTTGGCGGGCCGCGAGATTCCCATTGAGGTTCTGGCGTTAGTTCCGGAAGAGGCGGCTAAATTTTATCAAATTATTCCCTTTGAAAAATCTGAGAATAAATTAAGGGTGGGGCTGGTTAATCCAGATGACCTGCAGGCTCGAGAAGCGTTAAGATTTATCACTTTGAGGTCTGGATTAACTCCAGAAGTTTTTATAATTACCACGGGCGATTTTAGTAATTGTTTAAAGCAATATAAAAATTTAAAAACTGAAGTTAGTAGGGCGTTAACGCAATTTAAAGAAGAGGAGGAGGAAGAGGATGGAGAGGCGGCAAAGAAGAAAAGAGAAGTAAAAGAGGTTGCAGAGAAAACTCTTGCCGAGGCGCCGATTAGCAAGATTGTCGATGTTATTCTGAGATATGCCTATGATGGGCACGCTTCCGATGTGCACATTGAACCGCTGGAAAAGGAGGTTAAGGTTAGGTTTCGGGTCGACGGGACTCTTCATGCCAGCTTGTTTTTGCCCAAGAATGTTCATTCCGCCGTAGCCGCTCGCATCAAGATTTTGTCCAATATGAAGATTGATGAGACGAGGATTCCGCAAGACGGCCGGTTTCAAATCAGAGTGGGAGACGTGAAGATTGATCTGAGGGTGTCGGTTTTGCCGACTATGCAGGGCGAAAAGGTGGTTATGAGATTGTTGGATCCCAGCGCGGCGATGCTTGGTTATAAAGAATTGGGTTTGGTTTCTCATAATCTAGAAGCCTTAAAGAAGGGAATCAGCCGGCCGTTCGGAATGATTTTGGTAACTGGCCCGACTGGTTCTGGTAAAAGTACGACGCTTAATGCTGTTTTGCGCGAGATGAATCAGGAGGGGGTGAATATAATTTCTTTGGAGGATCCGGTAGAGTATTATATAGAAGGAGTCAATCAATCACAGATCAGGCCGGAGATTCAGTATACTTTTGCTTCCGGCTTGAGGTCGATTTTGCGGCAAGACCCGGATGTTATTATGGTTGGCGAGATTCGCGATTCGGAAACGGCCGGCTTGGCGGTCCATGCCGCCCTAACCGGTCATATCGTTCTTTCCACCCTGCATACCAACAATGCCATCGGCGTTATTCCCCGAATGGTTGACATGGGCATTGAGCCGTTTCTTCTCCCCGCCTCTCTAAATTTATCGATTGCCCAGCGGCTGGTCCGCCGGCTTTGTCCCGAATGTAAAACAGAGGTTGAGCCGTCGCCGAAAGTTTTAGAGATGATCGATAAGGAGCTTTCGGGGGTGCCAGCAGAGGTTTTGAAGGAGCTAAATGTTAAAAAGCCATTTAAGCTTTGTCAGTCTAGGGGATGCAAATATTGTAATCATAAAGGAACTAAGGGACGGATCGCGATTTTTGAGTCATTGTCTATGACAAAAGAGCTCGAAAAGATTGTTTTAGAGACTCTTTCTGAGGGAGAAATTCTTAAGGAAGCGAATCGGCAGGGAATGATAACCATGAAGCAGGACGGGCTATTAAAGGTTCTTCAGGGTATTATTAGTCTTGAGGAAGTGCTTCGGGCGGTGGAAGAATGAATCATGTATCATGTATTAAGTATTAAGTATCAGATGAGCAGTGATTAAAATCCCGCATTATACTTTATACTTTATACGTTATACAAAAAACATTGCGGGTAATTAAAAAAAACAAAGCATTATCTTTTAGCAGGACAGGATTCACTCTCATCGAGCTTCTTGTCGTTATCGCCATCATTGCCTGTCTCGCCGCGATTGTCATGGTTTCCCTAACTCAGTCCAAGGCGAAGGGCCGGGATGCCAAACGGGCAACGGATGTTCAACAGATTGCCCAAGCCTTAGCCTTGTATCATAATATTTGGCAGCGATATCCTTGTTCGGTGTCTGGTTGCGCTGATAGCGAGGTGGTTATCAGTGGTTTCGACAACTTGTCTGTAAACTTAAAAAACGAAAAACTTATTTCTACGGTGCCGCCAGACCCCCTGAATAACGAAACATATAAATTTTGGTATTGGTCTGTCGGTCCTAACTATATTATAAGATATTGCCAAGAAACGGATTCCATTAAAAGGTTGACCCAAGATTGCAATAATACTATTAGTCCATAACCGCTGAACCACGCAGAACAATACGCTGAACCACGCAGAAGTTTTCCGCGTCGTTCCGCGTAAAGTTCCGCGTCATTCTGCGATTCCATGCCCAATCGTCAACAGGAAATGTATGATTTGTTGGAAGAGGTTTTAAAGAAGGATGCTACCGACCTTCATCTTGTTGTTGGCCGTCGGCCCGTTCTGCGAATCAACGGTAGTTTGTGCCCGATAGAGGATAGGCCGGTTTTGTCGGAAGATGACGTCAAAGAGCTGTCTTTTTCTTTGTTAAGTCCCGACCAGCAAGAAAAATTCCAAGTCCAAAAAGATATTGATTTCGCGTGTAACTATCTTAACAAAGCTCGTTTTCGGGCCAACGTCTATCGGCAGATGGGGTTTTTGAGTTCGGAATTTCGTTTTATCCCCTCAAAAATCAGAACCATTGAAGAGCTAAGCTTGCCTTCGATCCTTTCTCAGTTCACTCGCGCGACCCAAGGTTTTTTTCTTGTCGTTGGTCCGTCGGGCCATGGAAAATCAACGGCTTTAGCCGCCATGATTGATGAGATTAACCACACAAGATTTGATCACATAATGACCATTGAGGATCCAGTCGAATACTTATTTCAGCCGGATAAATGCATTATCGATCAGCGCGAAGTTGGAATTGATGTTCTGGATTTTCACCGAGGTCTTCGTTCTATGTTCAGACAGGATGCTGACGTGGTGATGATTGGCGAAATGCGCGATCCAGAGACAATATCAACGGCTATTACCGCCGCCGAAACCGGCCACCTGATTTTTTCCACCCTTCATACCAATACTGCCGCTCAAACCGTCGATAGAATTATCGACATTTTTCCGCCTCATCAGCAATCGCAAATCAGGTCGCAGTTGGCTGTCACGCTTCTAGGCGTCTTGTCTCGCCGGTTGATTCCCTGCGAGCAGGGAGGTATGATTAATGCTATCGAGCTTTTGATCGCTAACACCGCGGTTCGCAACTTGATAAGAGAGGGAAAGGCTCATCAGATCGACATGGTGATTGATACTAGCCTGGAAGAAGGAATGATTTCTTTAAACCGATCGTTAGCGGATTTAGTTCTGCGCGGCCTCGTGTCTTTCGAGAATGCCGAATTGTATTCACCTAGTCCGGCGGAACTAAGATTGTTGCTGGGACAATAAAATTGCTTACCGACTACAGACTACGGACTACGGCAAAATGAAATTTATTTAACTATTGTTAAATAATAAAATTTATTTAACTATTGTTAAATAATAAAATTTATTTAACTATTGTTAAATAATAAAAAGCGGTAGTCAGTAGACAGTAAGCGGTAGTCAGGCATGAAGTTTAATTATATTGCTCGGAACAGCGCCGCTGAAGTAGAAACTGGGCAGATATCCGCTTCATCGCAGGCGGAGGCGATAGAAAATCTGCATGGAAGAAATTTGGTGGTTTTGTCGTGTCGCCCGGTTATTTCCATGCCTTTTTGGCTTAAAGACATCAAAATTAAGTCTGTTAAGCAAAAAGAGTTAGTTGTTTTTTCCCGCCAGCTATCAGCCTTGTTTAGCGCTAAGGTGCCCCTGGTTACGGCTCTGCGGGCACTAGCTAGGCAACAGCAAAATTATTATTTCAAAGAAATTATTTTCGAAATAGCTAATGATGTTGAGGCTGGTTTTATCCTTTCCAAGTCGCTTTCTAAGCATCCAAAGGAGTTTTCAGCTTTTTATATTAATTTGGTTAAGTCGGGAGAGGTTTCTGGCAATCTTGAGAGTGTCTTGATTTATTTGGCCGACCACTTAGAAAAACAGTATTATTTGGCGACCCGCGTCAGAAACGCCATGATCTATCCGGCCTTCGTCTTTTTGGGTTTTCTCGTGGTGGCGGTTTTAATGTTGATTCTTGTTATTCCTAATTTAACAAGCATCCTGGAAGAAACCGGCCAGCAGTTGCCGCTGACAACAAGGATGATCATCGGCTTAAGCAATTTGCTCGCCAGCTGGGGGTGGCTAATTTTTCTGGTTTTGGCAGGCGCCGGGATTTTTGCCTGGCGATATGTCAAAACTCCTCAAGGCAGAAGAATGCTGGATGTGATAAAATTAAAAATGCCGCTTTTCGGTGATATTTTTAGGAAGGTTTATATTGCCCGTTTTACGGAAAACTTTAGCACCCTGCTTCACGGAGGGGTGCCGGTTTTGCAGGCGTTGCAGGTAGCTGGCGATGTGGTTGGCAATGTGGTTTTTTCGGAAATTATCCTTGAAGCTAAGGAGGGCGTGCGGGTGGGGAATACTATTTCTTCGGTTTTGGAAAGTTCTTCCGAGATACCGCCAATGGTATCGCAAATGATAGCAACCGGTGAAAAAATCGGTCAGCTTGAATTTGTTTTGGAAAAAGTCGCAACTTTCTATAAGCAAGAAGTTGATGATGTGGTCAACACGATTTCAGTCCTAATAGAGCCGATTCTGATTGTTGTTCTGGGGATAGGCGTGGCCATTCTTTTGGTCGCTATTCTGATGCCGATTTACAACTTGGCGGGAGTGATGTAGCGCCGCAGAACCACGCGGAACTTAATCGCTGAACTACGCAGAAAACAGAAAGATGGAATTACTTTATAAAGAAGAATCATTTATTATAAGAGGTGTAGCCTTTGATATATATAAACAATTTCGTAGCAACCACAAAGAAAAGATTTATCACAATGCTTGCTTTATTGGATTAACAAACAAAGGATTGAAGGCGGAGAATGACAAAAGAATTGATGTGTTTTTCTGCGGAAAGAAAGTCGGAGTTTATGTGCCCGATTTGATTATAAATGATTCCATTTTAATCGAGTTAAAAGCAAAGCCACGATTGTTAAAAGAAGATGAAAAACAATTCTGGTATTATTTAAAAGGCACTGATTATAAGTTGGGATTTTTGATAAATTTTGGCGCGCCCGATGGTGTAGAAATAGTGAGGAAAGTTTATGACAGCGCAAGAAAGTAAAAAAATAGCAAAAAGTTCCGCGGCGTTCTGCGCGTAGTTCTGCGTGGTTCCGCGGTCAACGAAAGGGGGTGA
>PFOG01000211.1:0-283 GCA_002792395.1 Candidatus Portnoybacteria bacterium CG_4_10_14_0_2_um_filter_44_20
CCACGCTTGAAAATGCCGAAGACGGGTTGCTTCAACGTGCCCCGGCCGCGCTTCAGTTTCCCGCGGAAACCCCTGACTCGCTTGGCCCCGAAATAGCTTTCGTCGATCTCCGCCTCACCGATTATTTTCTCAAACTCCTGATGCTGATAAGCATAAATTACCCGGCGAAACACATTGTACCAATGATTGATCGTGTTGCGATTTATGCCCAGCAGCTTAGCTGTTTTAGAGGCGTTAATATCCAAACAAAAGTGCTTGATAATTTTTTCAATCCTATAAGTTG
>PFOG01000211.1:341-6366 GCA_002792395.1 Candidatus Portnoybacteria bacterium CG_4_10_14_0_2_um_filter_44_20
TGAAGCATGTTTTATGGTATTATACCATGAGCATGCTAGTCTAGAGCCATTCAGTATATGGCTAAAATCGTAGTTGGAAAAGGAAATAAAAATCTTTTAGCCGAAGCGAATCTGGCCCTTGACTTGGCGAGGGTTGCGAAAAGCAACGCGCTTTCGATCGTGAGAATAAATTCGCCGAAAACAGCATAATAGAAATACATAAGTCACGCCCGTCTACTTGACGGGTTTTTTATTAAACATTGTTTCCAAAAACCCGTCTTTGGATTGACGGGTTTTTAAATTTCTGGTTAAATTGTAGGACATCTGGTCTTTGACAACAATAAACAAGATAGTGGTGGAGGTTACAAAGAATGGATAAAAAGCAATTGGAAGAAGAAATTAGAAAATACGGCCGGCCGATGTATATGGACGAAAAGCCAAAAAGGCCGTTTGGTTTGCAGGGTGGCACGCGGATTCGGTGGTGTAAAAGTTGGGACGCGGAGGCGGCACTGAGGATGTTGCGCAATAATCTGCATCCACGGGTAGCCTATGATTGGGAAAAATTGGTTGTTTACGGCGGCAGCGGTCGGGCGGCGCGCAATTGGCACGAATTTCATCGGATCGTCCGGGCGTTGAGGTCGCTCAACGACAACGAGACTCTTTGTATCCAGTCTGGAAAACCGGTTTATATCGCACCGACGCACAAAGATGCCCCGCGAGTTATTATTGCCAATTCTAATTTGGTTCCCGCTTGGGCCACGGATGAACACTTTGATCATTTGGATAAATTGGGTTTGATGATGTATGGACAGATGACAGCCGGCTCTTGGATTTATATTGTTACCCAGGGAATTTTGCAGGGAACTTACGAAACTTTTCGCGCTTGCGCTGAGCAGCATTTTGGCGGCAACCTGGCTGGGAAATTTGTTCTGACCGCTGGTCTGGGGGCGATGTCTGGCGCGCAGGCGTTGGCCGCGACCATGAATGGGGCTGCGGTTTTAGTAGTTGAGGTGCGCCGAGAAAAAATTGAACAGAAGGTTAAAGAAGGATACTGCGATTTTATGGTAGCCGATTTAGACTCTGCCTTAGCTTATATTCGAAAAGCTGCAGCAAGGGGCGAAGCCGTTTCTGTCGGTCTTGCCGGTAATGCGGCGGAAGTTTATCCGGAATTGGTCAGGCGTAATATTATCCCCGACATAGTTACCGATCAGACGCCGGCTCATAATCTTTTATATTATGTTCCGATTGGTGAGCTTCTAGAATTAGACGATCTTCGTTATAAAAATCCCGAAGAGCACAGACAAAGAGCATTGGTGTCGATTAGTCACCACGTTGAAGCTATGATTGAAATGCAGAAACGGGGCGCGGTTGTTTTTGATTACGGCAATGCCATAAGAGATCAAGCCTATAAAGCTGGATTGGCAGAAGTAAAAGATTCTGCCGGAAGATTTGTTTATCCGGGTTTTGTGCCGGCCTACATCCGCCCGCTTTTCTGTGAGGGCAAAGGACCATTTCGCTGGGCCGCTTTATCGGGTGACCCGCATGATATTTTAACAATCGACAAGGCGATTCTAAGGTTGTTTCCGAAGGATGAGGGTTTGAAAAACTGGATTAAGAGAGTCCAGTTTAGGGTGCCTTTTATTGGCTTGCCAACCAGGATTTGCTGGTTGGGCTATAACGACAGAGCTAAGCTTGGATTGCTTATTAATCATTTGGTTAGAATCGGCCAAGTTAGGGCACCGATTGTCATTGGCCGCGACCATTTGGATTGCGGCAGTGTGGCTTCGCCTTCGCGAGAAACCGAAAATATGCTCGATGGAAGTGACGCGGTAGCCGACTGGCCACTGCTCAATTTCGCGCTCAACGCAGTCAGCGGCGCCTCGTGGGTTTCTTTTCATCATGGCGGCGGCGTTGGCATGGGCAGGTCTCTTCATGCCGGCATGGTTATTGTCTGCGACGGTACCTTCGAGCGCGATAAGCGGATTGAAAGAGTTTTGACTACCGACCCCGGCTTAGGTGTCGCACGACATGTTGACGCAGGTTATGAAATTGCCCGAATGACAGCCAAAAAGAAAGGTGTAAAAATTCCAGGTTAAGGAGGTGGCTATGCCCAGAAACAGCGCGGATTTGTTGATAGTTGGCGCGAGCGAAGTTTTGACTTTGGGCGGCGCAAGTCATCGTCCTCGAACTGGCGCCGAAATGAACGAACTCGGTATTATCAAGGATGGCGTGGTGGCGATAAAAGGCGGTTTGATCTGCGATATCGGGTCGCTTCAGAAAATCTATGACAAATGGAGCGCGCCGGGAATCATCCATGCCGAAGGCCGGGTGGTTATGCCGGGATTTGTTGATTGCCACACCCACGCTGTTTTTGCCGGCAGCCGCGAGATTGATTTTATCAAAAAAATCGTCAGAAAAAGCGGCCGGGAAATTTCTGCCGTGCCAGCTTACCTTGAGATTCTGAAAGGCGGAGGCGGTATTTTAGAAACGGTCGCTAAAACCAGGGAGGCTTCCGAAGAGCGCTTAATGATATACGCGGCGTTTTGGCTCAACAATATGCTGAAATACGGGACCACTACCGTCGAGATAAAATCCGGCTATGGGCTTTCTTTTGAGGACGAGCTTAAGATATTGTTTGCCATTAAGAAACTGCGTGGCTCAAAAATGGATATCGTTTCCACTTTTCTGGGCGCTCATGCTTTCCCGCCAGAAAAATCGAGAGAGGCTTATCTGAAAGAAATTATTGATCATATGATTCCTCATATTCATGTACACGAGTTGGCCAAGTATTGTGATGTTTTTTGTGAGGCCGGAGCGTTCTCAGTGGAAGAAGCGGAGAAAATAATTGAGATAGCTCGCGTTTGGGGTTTAAAAATTAAGCTTCATGCCGGAGAATTTAATGACTTAGGCGCGGTGGAGCTAGGGGTAAAATATGGAGCCGTTTCTATTGATCACTTAGACCATATTTCTGACAGCGCGATTCTGGCAATGGCGGAGGCGGAAACCATCGGTGTCCTTCTGCCGGCCGTTCCTTTTCATCTGATGACCGGGCACTACGCGCCAGCCAGAAAGATGATTGACGCCGGCGTGCCGATTGCCTTGGCCACTGATTTCAACCCGGGCAGCGCGCCAACTTTTTCCATGCAAATGGTTATCGCTCTAGCTTGCCGTCAGATGCAGATGACGCCGGCCGAAGCGATCACTGCCTCCACTATCAACGCGGCTCACGCGATTGGCATGGAGGAAAAAGTCGGCAGCTTGGAGATTGGAAAACAGGCTGATATTATCATTCTGGATATTGATAATTATCTGCAGTTACCGTACTGGTTCGGCGGAAATCTGGCGCGTGAGGTTATTAAAAAGGGAGTGATTGTCTCGTAATTTTCGGGGAGGTGCTTATAGTGTGGTTATGGCTCTTTGACTGGAGTATGGGGACGTTTTGGGCCTTATTGCTGTTTTGCGTGGCAGTGGGCATTTTCCTTGATTGTTTCGACAAAAAAGGATTTCTTGGATTTCGAAAGGTGATTCGTGATGGAAGGAAAATAATTACAGCACCAAGCTGGATAAAGCTGATTTTATTGATTTCAATGCTTGCAACTATTATCACCGGAATCGTTGCTGGTTAATCAGGGCGATTCCCGACCCATCTTAATTGAATGGGTCTTTTTTTGTTTTTGTTGATGTTGAAAAAAGGGGGACGGGGTGATATTCTTTAAAAAGCTACAAAACGCACATGAAAGAATATAATCCGAAGAAAATTGAATCTAAATGGCAGAAAAAATGGGAGAAGTCTGATTTATATAAAGCCAAGGATTTTGCCAAGAAACCAAAGAAATATATTTTGGTTGAGTTTCCTTATCCGTCCGGCAGCGGGCTACATGTTGGCCACGCCAGAAGCTATTCGGCTCTGGATGCGATAGCCAGAAAAAAGAGGATGGAAGGATACAATGTTTTATTCCCATTCGGTTGGGATGCTTTTGGTTTGCCGACGGAAAATTACGCAATTAAAACCGGCATCCATCCGCGCCAGGCGACCGATGAGAATATCAAAACATACAAGCGGCAGATCAAGTCTTTGGGTTTGTCTGTTGATTGGAATCGTGAAATTGATACGACCGACCCGAAGTATTACAAGTGGACGCAATGGATATTTTTGAAATTTTTTGAGAAAGGCTTGGCTTATCAAGCCGAGATGCCGATTAATTGGTGCCCGTCTTGTAAAATAGGTTTAGCCAATGAAGAGGTCGTTGACGGGAAATGCGAGCGGTGCGGGGCGGTGACCCAGAAGCGGCAAATCAGACAGTGGCTTTTAAAAATTACCGCCTACGCGGATAAGTTGTTAAAAGGATTGGAAGAGGTTGATTATCTGGAAAAAATTAAAGCGCAACAGATTAATTGGATCGGAAAAAGCGAGGGGACGGAAGTAAAATTCTCAATTTTGGGAGAACGGTTCTCCCAAAAGGAGAACCGTTCTCCGGCCATTGTTAGCGTTTTCACCACCCGCGTGGATACTATTTTCGGCGTTACCGCTTTGGTTTTGGCGCCGGAGCATCAGTCGATCAGGAACTGGGAACTGGGAATTGGGAATTGGGATGAGGTAAAAAAATATATCGAGCAGACGAAAAGGAAGTCTGATTTGGAGCGAACAAGCGAAACAAAAGAACGGACAGGCATTGAATTAAAAGGGATTTTTGCGGTTAATCCGGCCAACAACGAAAAAGTACCGGTTTGGATCTCCGATTATGTCTTGGCGCATTACGGCGGCGGAGCGGTGATGATGGTTCCGGCGCACGATAAACGCGATTGGGATTTCTCCGATGCTCATAATTTACCTAAAAAATGCGTAATTTATCCGAGAACGGTTTGGGGGATAGATCGTGATTTTGACCCCTTGCAAAAGAAAAAGGTTTTTGAAGAAGAAGAGCGCAAGATAGATTTGCGATTCAGCGAAATTTTAGCTGGCAATGAAGCATATACGGAATATGGTCGACTTTTAGATTCTGGCGAGTTTACTAATTTGGAATCTGAAGAAGCAATCGCGAAAATAACCAATTGGCTGGAAGAAAGGGGTTTGGGCAAGAAAAAAGTAGAATATAAACTTCGCGACTGGATTTTTTCGAGGCAGCATTATTGGGGCGAGCCAATCCCGATTATCCATTGCGAAAAGTGTGGTTCGACAAGCTCACCACAAGCTGTGCCAGTACCGGAAAAGGATCTGCCTGTTAAGTTGCCTTATGTAAAAAATTATCAGCCGACTGATACCGGTGAATCGCCGCTGGCAACAATAAAAGAATGGGTTAACGTGAAGTGCCCGAAATGCAAGGGGCCGGCAAAAAGAGAAACCGATACTATGCCTAATTGGGCTGGTTCTTCGTGGTATTTCCTGCGTTATTGCGACCCAAAGAATAACAAAGCATTTGCCGATTATAAAAAATTAAAATATTGGACACCCGTCGACCTTTATAACGGCGGGATGGAACACACGACCCTCCATTTGCTTTACTCGCGTTTTTGGCATAGATTTTTATACGATTTGAAATTAGTGCCGACGCCCGAGCCTTATGCTCAGCGGCGGTCGCATGGAATGGTTTTGGCCGAAGACGGGCAAAAAATGAGCAAGAGCCGGGGCAATGTTATCAATCCCGACGAGATAATTAAAATTTACGGGACTGATGCCTTGAGGATCTACGAAATGTTCATGGGGCCGTTCGATCAGGCGATCAGCTGGAGCCAAAACGGGCTAGTTGGCTGCCACCGGTTTTTATCAAGGGTCTGTAATTTATTTAATGAAAAGAGGAAGACGGCGAAATCGAACAAGGAAATTATCCCTAAATTACACCAATTAACCAAAAAGGTCAGCAATGATTTGGAGGAAATGAAATTCAATACCGCCATCGCTGCCTTTATGGAGTTCATTAATTTTTGGCAGCAACCGGAACAAGCGCTTTCCCCAAAAGATGCCGAAATATTTTTAAAACTGCTTTCTCCTTTCGCGCCCCATTTGGCGGAAGAATTGTGGCAGGGTCTCGGTCATAAAAAATCAATT
>PFOG01000167.1 GCA_002792395.1 Candidatus Portnoybacteria bacterium CG_4_10_14_0_2_um_filter_44_20
AAAAAATAGATTGTCTAATTTTCAATTTTCACTACCTTAACGCGAAAACGTTTTCCTTTCCGCGAGCCCTCCATATCATCAATGAATTTTTCTATCTGGGAAATTCTATACACCCGATAATTATTTGCCGGATTGCGATAGGCAACGAATGTTCCCCGCTTATCCCAATTTCTCAACGTTGGGATGCTGACCCTAAGCAGTTCCGCGGTTTCTTGGAGCGAAAGGTATTCTTCCGCATTTTTTATTTTTTTGTCCCGCATTTTGTTTTTTATTAATGATTACTTTGTCCACAGAGCATATCGCTTTGTTCTGATGCCCTGTGGATAATTTTTTTAATTTTTTAATGTCGCGCGCTGAAATTTTCTACAGGCACTGCCTTGATAAAAGCGGGGCACTTTAGGAGTTTGGTTCTTTAGCCGCCGCGAGTTTAATGGAAAATAGCTTAGACGCAGCAGTTTTTCATTCTTATGTGTTTTGACGCATACAAATCGCCCGCATACAAATGTTATCAAACCCTACTAATATTATAAAGCTTTATTAATTTTTATCAATGTGGAAGCCCGAAATTGTACTTACTGGTTTGTCGGAAATATAAGGCATTTTTATTTTGCCGCGATAAGAGCAATTTGAAGGCGTCAAGGAGATAAACAGGAAAAACAAAAACCGCCGCTCAACTAAAGTTTGAGCGGCGGTTTTTAAATTGTTTTTTGTAGATTATAAAATCAAATGGATGGTATTTTAATGGATAAATGGTATAATTTAAGAGAAGGGACCGATAAAAACAAAAAAATGATTTGGGGTAGTTTTATTTTATGGAAGAGATATTGAAAAGAAATAATTTTAAAACTCTGCTGCTGTTTGCTTTTGCCGTAAGCGGCATGACAGCCCTTATTTACGAAGTAGTTTGGACGAGGCCGCTTCAGTTGATTTTTGGCTCAACCATTTACGCGGTATCCACGATGCTAACCACTTTTATGGCGGGTTTTGTTTTGGGCGCGTTTCTTTTTAGAAACATTGCCGACAGGTCGAAAAATCCGGTTATGCTTTTTGGTTTTTTAGAACTAGGGATTGGCTTGTACGGATTAGTAATACTTTCGTTGTTTAAGATTTTACCTTCAATGTATCTTTTTTTGGTAGGC
>PFOG01000115.1:0-147 GCA_002792395.1 Candidatus Portnoybacteria bacterium CG_4_10_14_0_2_um_filter_44_20
ACCGAGATATTGATTTTGGCGTTTTTTCAAAAGACATTCCCAAATTAGCACGCGCCCTAGAACGGAAAGGATACGCCCTTTTTAGATTTCCCAAAGCTGTTGACGAAAAATTAAAAGAAAAAATGGTATTGCCCCATGAATCGATAA
>PFOG01000115.1:154-1124 GCA_002792395.1 Candidatus Portnoybacteria bacterium CG_4_10_14_0_2_um_filter_44_20
TGAAATTGATATTTCCAAAATTTCGCAGGAACACATCTTCTTTCTAAGGGTTAAAGATAATTTTGAAATAGATACCGACAATTATACCTGCTTTGATATTCACGCTCTGGACCAAAACGAAAATGGCGACATAGTAAGATTGAATGGCACCGTGATACCGAAAGAATACTATGAAAACACGCCCGAGTATACGACCGATTCGGGTAAAAAATTACGCCTCTGCCACCCAACGATTTTGGCTTATCACAAATTACTAGAAGGCCGCGAACACGATCTGGCCGATGTTGAATATATGATGAAGGAAAATATGCTGTCCAAAGAAAATTTTTTGGAACTTGATGGACTATTCTCGCAAGACGAAGAAAAAAATTGGGAAGAAGACAAACCGAAGATCCAAAAGGCTAAAAAATGGCTTCTAGGCCACGCTCAACCCTAAATATTCTTAGTGCCGATAAGTCCAATTGACAACTAATATCTATCTCCCTAAACTATAATGAGTAGGTTACTCAATATATCGGCGGCATGCCACCGATATATTTATTGCCCGGGTGGCGGAATTGGCAGACGCGCTGGACTCAAAATCCAGTGATGGCAACATCGTGAGAGTTCAACTCTCTCCCCGGGCACCAATCGTATTATCCGCAAGGCAAGGCGGGCGGGCAAAATCGTGTGGGCTTACGCTCGTGTAGGTTTCACCTTTCGGGTGACCACCCGTAGGCGTGGCAACTCCCACCTCGGGCACCAAGATAAAAAGATGCGGGGTGATGGCAACATCGTGAGAGTTTTTACCCCGAGCGAAGTCGAGGGGCAACCCCTTTGGCATTCCGAAGTTTCAACGAAGGATACCTCCCGCGGCACACCAGAGACGGCACTTTGCGCCGTTTTTGGTTTTTACTGTTCAAGCTACGGAACATAATTTACAGTCAATTAATTGTAATTTAGCGTCTTCGACCCCTTGTTTATTTTGTTC
>PFOG01000088.1 GCA_002792395.1 Candidatus Portnoybacteria bacterium CG_4_10_14_0_2_um_filter_44_20
ACTTGTTCAGTAAATTTACCCAATTTTTCGAGGGGGATTTTTTGCGTTCTGTTAATTTTTTCTTCAGTTGGCGTTTCGTATGGATTCTTCATATTTTTTTTATAACATTTGGTATATTGCTTGCCCTCGATGATTTATGATAGCTTATAGATGAAAAACAATAAATTAATAATTTGCTCCACGATTATCGATTATCGATTATCGATTATCGTAGTCGTAGGGTGAATAAAAAAATATGCCAGAGAGGCCAAAAGCTGAAGCTATACTACCAAAAACAGAGCAAGAGACGGAGCAAAACGAAAAAATAGATCTCAGGCGCGAGGCCGCCATAGAATTAATGGAACAATATAGGCTTGCTGTGCCAGAAAAAGTTGTCGGGGGCGCGCAGGAGAATAAATGTTTCGACGAATACCTTGCTTTGAATAAAAGAAAGTGGGAAATATATCATATATTAGTGGGTGGCAACAATAGGCTCGGCCGCGAAGAAACGGAAAAGCTTCTTAAGGAGTATAGAGATTTGATCGATTATAAGCAGGGCTATCTGGTGACGCTCATGAGATCTGGAGCATATGCTCCCCAACCGGGTATTGACGAGAAAATAAGAGGGCGTGCTATGAAAGAAACGGTGGATTATTTCCATAAGCGCTATCAAAGGGCGGAAGAAATGTTCAATTCTCATAAGGACGAAATTATAAAGATAGCAAGAGAAAAAATAAGCAGAAAGGGATATGAGTTTTCAGATTTAGCCGGCAGATTAGGATTGGGTTCGGAAGATAGGACGATTGCGCTGTTGTTTGATACCTACCTCGGAATTTTAACTGTTGACGATAGGTACTCCGAAGATAAAAAGGTTGATCTGGGACTAGTTGAGACCCGTGCCTATGAAGTGGCACGAGCCGTGAAGCAAGAAGTTTTGTCAAACCTCGATGTCGAAAATCAAATGGAAGAAGCATATCGGGATTTCGACAGGGGCAAGGGTTGGTATTTTGAAACCAGAGAAGGCAAGGCTGCCCTATCCGGGTTAAAAACGGAACGCAAGGAGAGCGATATTTCCTGAAATAACAGCGATAGGTGATTTTGTCGGTTGAGGAAATCTGCTTTTATCCCCTCCTTGAGAGGGGATATT
>PFOG01000153.1 GCA_002792395.1 Candidatus Portnoybacteria bacterium CG_4_10_14_0_2_um_filter_44_20
GTTGGGCGGATCCGGTTCCGACACCAGACAGATGCAAAAGGGAGGGGGCATATTCATAAACAAACAGAAAGCCCGGTCAAAACGACGGGTTTTTTGTTTTATTTGAAATTATCAATTTTTTATTCGTATCTCAGGGCTTCAATCGGGCTTTTCTTTGCCGCTTGCCGGGCCGGGTGAAGACCAAAGATCAGCCCGATCGTGCTTGACACTAAAAAGGCGACTATAATTGCCAACCAGGAAATCACAAAAGGCCAAGAAGAAAGTTGCTGCTGAATTACCAAACTGATCAAAAGGGAAACGATAGTCCCAAAAATAATTCCGGTAACTCCACCCAGACAAGTAATAACCAGACTCTCGATTAAAAATTGATAGAGTATGTCTTTATTGGTCGCGCCCAAAGATTTGCGAAGCCCGATTTCGTGAGTTCTTTCGCTTACCGAGGCTAACATAATATTCATAATGCCCACTCCTCCGACAAGCAAAGAAATGGCCGCCAGAAATCCCAACAATAGGTTTAGAATTGTCCCAACTTGATTAATTGTGTCTAAAATTTCGGTCATGGTCATAATTTCGAAATCATCTTTGTCCGGATCGGTAATATTATGATTTTTTCTAAGGAGAGCGGTAATGTCAGCTTTCGCGCGATTAATATAACTTTGATCAGAAACAACAACGTGCATTTGCGTCAGATAATCAGTGCCAAGAATTTTTTTCAAGGTAGTTTCAACCGGAATATATACAAAATCATTCATATCAACACCGCCGAAAACAAGACCACTTTGCGGCTTAAAAACCCCGACGACTCTAAAATTCTGCCCCTTTATTTTGATATTCTTTCCGATCGGATCAGTATTCTTAAAAAGATCTTTGCCTAGGTCGCTTCCGAGAACCGCTACCTGCGCCAAGCTTTCGTTCTCCGAATTCATAAAAAATCTTCCTCCGGCTAATTTGCTGGTTTTTACTATCTTCGGATAGTCGGGGCTACAGCCATAAACCAAAACTTTTTTCTCATTTCCATCATGGCTCGCCCGCTCTTGGCCGATTGCCGATCCGTTGACTGCTTCGATATAGGGGAATCGTTGCTTATCTTCTAAATCTTTTATATCTCTTGTCTTCAGGGTCGTAATCTTAATTCCCTGCACCATCGAAGAAATAGATTGAGTTTGGCTTTTGCCTGGAATTTTAACGGCAACATCAAGAATGTTCGGACCGAATGCCTCCACCTCATTTGTCACTAAATTTTTTAATCCCTGCCCCAATGAAAGAATAATTACTACTGCCGCCACGCCAATTACGATTCCCAGAACGGATAAAATACTGCGAAGTTTATTCGCGTTAAGAGCTATTATAGACTGGCTGATAGTGACAGAAAAGTTCATAAGTTTATAGCCCGCTCAAACCTCTAAGCGACAAGCCGTAAACGGAACGCGCCCAGAAGGGAAGCCTCATTTTCTTAGCGCCTCCACCGACTCCATTTTTGAAGCGCGATTAGCAGGCCAAAGACCAAAGGCAATACCCACGCCAATTGCCATCAAAACGGCCATCGCGATCGACGGCGGCGTAACAATAAACTTCCAATTATAGCCAAAATAATTAACGCCGATTGAAACCGCCAAAGAAATCAAAATTCCCGTGACGATACCGATTGCCCCGCCAATTGACGTAATAGTCGCGCTTTCTATCAAAAACTGAATCAAAATATCTTTTCTCTTAGCGCCAACTGCCTTTCGTAAGCCAATTTCTTTAGTTCTTTCAGTTACCGTTACGAACATTATATTCATAATTCCAATCCCTCCGACAATAAGAGATATTCCGGCAACGGCCGCTAAAAACATTTTAAGCGCCTGAGTTACTGTCCCCAGAATGTCCAATGCCTGAGCAGTATTTCTGACAGTAAAGTCGTCCTTAAGAGGATCTTTTATGTGATGGCGAAAACGAAGCGTTTCCTGAAACTGAGTAACAACCGAGTCCATGTTCTCGCCGGCAACAACCTTAGCTCTGATAAAATTTAAATAATCAATTCCCAAAAGAATTTTCTGAGCAGTCTTGATGGGCACAAAGACCTGTTGGTCCTGATTTTGCAACGCGGCGCTCCCCCGCTCCTTCATTACGCCGATAACCTGAAATGTAATTTGATTGATTTTTATTTTTTTACCCAATGGGTCGTCATTGCCAAAAAGATCCTCTCTAACTTTACTTCCAAGAACCACCACCCGCGCCAAACTATCAACCTCGTCCTCTTTTATAAACCGCCCCGATTCAATCGAGGTGTCCTCGACTTCCGGATAATTAGCTCCGACGCCAGAGTAGTTAAAACTCCCGGCCTGACCCAGGTAGATCATGGTCCCCTGACCTGTGACATACGGCGAGATTGCGGCGATATGCGGCAATTTTCCCAATGCCAGCGCGTCGTCGTATGTCAGGGTGGTGATTTCAATGCCAAACAACGCGGCAGGCGGCTGGCCCTCTTCAGATCCACCAGGGAGAACTCCGATCAAATTACTTCCCAACGCTTCGACTTGCGACAATAGCAGGTCTTGCGCGCTTTCGCCGATGGCCATAATAGAAATAACTGACGCGACGCCAATTATAATTCCTAGCATGGTTAATAATGCCCGGGTTTTTTGGATTTTAATGTCAAGAAGAATATATTTTAGAACGTGAACAATGCGCATAACGAATGCATTGGTTATTTAGATTACACGTGTTTTTTTCTATTTAATGAGTCCGTTTTTCGCCACCCGACGAGTCATCACCTCTGCGTCGGAAATAATAAGCCCGTCTTTCAAAACTATAATTCGCCGCGCGCATTCGGCAACATATTGCTCATGAGTAACCATAATGATAGTATACTTTTCTTCATTAAGGTCTTGTAAAATCTCCATAATTTGCTGGCCGGATTTACTGTCAAGATTGCCAGTCGGCTCATCAGCCAATATAAGCCTGGGCTCATTGATAAGCGCGCGGGCAATAGCCGCTCTCTGTTGCTCGCCGCCGGAGAGTTGGTTGGGGAAATGGTCTATTCTGTGCGATAGGCCGACATCATTTAATATTTTTAAAGCTTTCTCTTGAACAGCTTTTTTATTAACCGCCGGCGCATAGATGGTAGGAAGCAGCACATTATTTAAAACCGTAGTGCGAGCCAGAAGATTGTAAGCCTGAAAGACAAAGCCAATTTTTTGATTACGAATCTCGGCCAATTTTCTATCATCAAACCGGCTAGTATCTTCGCCCTCAAAAAAAAATCGACCCGAGCTCAACCTATCTAAAAATCCGATAATGTGCATAAGGGTTGATTTGCCCGAACCGGAAGCACCCATAATCGCCACGAAATCACCCTCGTCAACGCTAAAAGAAATCCCGCTTAGAGCAGAGGTTTCTGTTTCCTCTCCATTGTATATTTTTTTAATTTGTTCGAGCCGTAAAAGCGCGTTCATTGCAAAATTACGAATTAATTCTTCTTTTGGGAAAAACCCGAATGGTTTACTTTTCGACAACCACCTGTTCGCCCTCTTGCAACCCTTCGACTATTTCAATTGTGGTCTCTCCCTCCAGGCCGGTTTTAATGCTTTTTTCTATTATTTTATCGCCATCAATTGTTTGTACATATTTTCCACCGTTTTTTTCTTTGACGACATAATACGGCAGATAGAGGATATTTTCTTTTCTTTCTGTCAGGATATCTAAATTAGCCGTCATGCCCGATTTTATCCTTTCGTCATCATGAAAAGTAATCGTGATTTTATAGTAGACCACGCCGGAAACTATTGTTTCGGCGGGATCAATTTGCGCGATTGCGCCGGTAAATTTTTCGTCCGGCCCCAATGCGTCAAATGTTACTTCTGCCTCATCGCCAGTATTTATTTTATCGATTTCTGTTTCTGAAATATTAGCTTCGATTTGAAAATTGCCGGAGCTTATCATCGAGATTATCGTTGCGTTTACCTGAACAGTTTCGCCTCTTTTCTTCTCAACCGCCTTAATAGTTCCATCAATTGGAGCCCTCAAAATAGTTTTGTCGTAATTCGCTTCGGTTTGCATCACACTAGCCCGCGCCTGCTTAACAAGCGCTTCTTGTTGTTCAATTTGCTCAGAAGTGTAACCTGCTTTTTTAAGCAATAAATTTGCTTCCGCGCTGGATAGAGTATTTTGAACAGTCGTAATACTGGCCTCAGCGGTGGCAATCGCGTTATTATTGGTTGACTTTTGCACCTCGATTAATTGTTGCTTGGCGGCAATCGTTATAATTTCAGTATTGATAGCGCCTTTCTCGACATTAAGATTTGTTAGTTCGGTTGAGCTTAGCGCAGCACTGATCGATACAGCGTCCAACGCAGCTTTTATTTTTGTTAATGAATCAACCATATCGGTTAGCGCTTTATTTGTATTTTCAAAAGAAGTAACGGCCTGCGCGGTGGCAATTGAAGCCTTGGTTCCTCCGCTTAGCGCGCTGATCGCGTCTTTTGCCGCCCGGTCATAGTTAGAAGCGCCCAGCAAAGACAAAATGGCCGCTCCTTTGGCGCTTGCCAACCTGGTGCTTTCCTGCTCATAGCCAAGAAAGTGAGCAACCTGAATATCGGTTAGAACAAAAAGAGAGTTTATGGCAACGGTGACCGAGTTTGCGGCAGCGGTGAGCGCGCCGTCGTATGCCGAACGAATATCGACCTCGGCCTTATTTTTAACATTTTGTAAGTTTGTTCGCGCGTCAACCAAAGATCTTTGAGCGTTGGTGACACTAGCCTCCATTACCGCAATTTCTTCCGGTCGGGTGCCCTTTTTCATTTCCTCTAATTTGGCCTGCTGGCTTTGTAGGGCCGCTTGGGCTTGAGTTAGTTGTGCTCTAATTTCGCTATTATCTAACGTCGCGATAATTTGTCCGGCTTTAACCTTATCTCCTACCACGACGCTGATTTGAGAAATTTTTGCGCTGCGGTCAAAAGCCAAATCAATGCTTTCCGCCGGCTTAACCTGGCCGGTAACACTAACCGTCTGCGTAATATCCCCCCTTTCAACCTCGGTAAATTCATATTTCGGCGCCGACTTCCGACCAAAATAAAAATATCCGGCAATAGCGCCGGCAATAATAATTATTAAAATTACGATCGTCGTCGGTTTTTTGAAAAAGTTCATAGTGTTTTTTGAATTAAATTATTTATTTTTTAATATGACAGCGATTTTTTGATGGATCTTAATAAGACTATTTATTTCCTTTTTATTTAACTTTTCAAATACTCCCCCGACCCTTCCTTTAATTTTTTTAAAACCTTCGTTTAGGGCTCGTTTGCCTTTTGCGGTAATGGCAAGACGAACAATACGACGGTCCTTTTTATCAGACAACCGACGAAGTTTACCGGCCCTAACCAAAGGATCTATCAAAAATGTCACGGATGGCGGGGTAACTTTCAGATACTCAGCAACCTCCCGCATCAAAGGCTGCCTTTCCACGTCTATATAACGAAGAATTTCCAATTGCGTTATTGAAAAAAACCCGACATCTTCGTCGCGCCTAATTTTATCCCCAATAAGACGCTGGGTGTTCATAAGGGATGATATCAGCTTTGTGACATCGCTTTTCGGCATAAAGTTAGACAACTAAATAGTTAGATCGTCTAAGTATATACCGGAGTGAGCAGCCCGTCAAGAGATAAAAAAACTGCGGGGCGCGGCTATTATAATCTCTGAGTAAAAAAAACTTTTCTAGCCCTGTTTTCTATTTCTCAACTTTCGTTATCGCTTCCCGATAGCGGCAAAAATCGCAATCCGGTCCGGCTTCGGGGATCTCGTTGTTTATCAGACATTTATGAATATCAGAAATGGTTTTTTCTATCCAATCGTCATTGCCTTCGTAGGGGATGATTTTTATATCAAATTCCAGCTTTGCATCAAAAGCCTCTTTGTCTATGTCGCCGTTACAATAGACAAAATAGCCGATATCCGAAACCTTAAAATTG
>PFOG01000125.1 GCA_002792395.1 Candidatus Portnoybacteria bacterium CG_4_10_14_0_2_um_filter_44_20
AAACCCGTCAAGAGCTCCTAATTTAACTGATTATTGATAACTGAATTTTAATGTTTGTTCTTTTAAGGAATTATCAAATACGCGCGGCCGCCGCAGTCACGGCGCGAGAAGCAAAAAGACACAAGCTGTCACTTACCGATTCGTGCCATGAGCACACGCAAAGCTGTCGGACACCCAAGGTCTCACAATTATGAAATGCGTCCTTCTCTTAATGAGAGACGATATTTTTACGGTGAGCATCCTTGGCTCCCGACTTGCCCCGTAGCAAACTTGTTTTGCTTCGGGGCGCCGGAGGAACAATTTCAAAAGGACGATTGTCCTTGAGCATCCTCCAGACCACGGCCAGAAGTTTTCTTGCCGTGGCTGCGGCGGCCGCACCCGATCCCCTTCGCTGTTTAATCCGCTGATAATACCAGCCAAATCCGGGTTTTCTTTTACAGAGCAATTGTCTCTGGGCGATTTCAATCATTGTCCATCTTAACCAGCGGGAACCCTGCTTGGTCAACCGGCCGTGAACCACTCTGTCGCCGGACGCGTAAGTAGATGGAACAAGTCCCGCGTAGCCCTGCAATTTCTTGGCCGAGGCAAATCTCTCAATTGTCCCGATTTCCGCCATAATAGTTAAAGCCGAGATATAGCTGATACCTGGAATCGAGGTTAGCAGTTTGGCTGGCTGATTGTCGCCAACCACTTTTTCTATCCGCTCATCTGCTTCTTTGATCAATTGCGAAAACGCGTCGATTAATCCTAGATATTGTTTCAGATTAAAAGCAAAGTGCTCGGCTAAATCAAGAGACTCCAGCCATTTTCTGCCGCCGACGCCAAACAGGTTGGTAAAAGGGTGCCGCAGGCCGTTGCGAAACAGGATGCTGTGAATTTTGTTTTTAATCTGGGTGCGCAAGCGAATTAGCGAAGAGCGATAACGCACCATCTCTTTCCAGTATCTGGCATCCGGCGAGGCAAAATATGCTTCGGGCAGAAGATTGCTTCGCAGTAAATCGCACAGAACGCCGGCGTCAATCTTATCGGTTTTGACCCGAGCCGAGGCAATGGCTTTAACCTTTAAAGGATTGGCCAAATGGACGTCAATGCCCAAACCTTGAATCAG
>PFOG01000007.1 GCA_002792395.1 Candidatus Portnoybacteria bacterium CG_4_10_14_0_2_um_filter_44_20
GGTCGCACTTTATTTTTTGCGCTTGAGATGATAGATTAAAAAATGCGGGCCCATGGTCTAGTGGTATGACGCGACATTCGCATTGTCGAAGCGCCAGTTCGATTCTGGCTAGGTCCACATAGAGATTTGGCGGGAGTTTCACCCTGCGGGTGACCACCCGAAGGCGTGGCGATTCTCCCCGGGTCCACTTTAGTCCATCTATATAAGAAAGATTAAAAATATAAATTATTAAATAATATGAATTTATCAACACTTAAAAAAGAATTGCGAAGAATAAAAAAGCTTGGTTTTGTGCCAACTCATCGAACCGGCGACACGGGAATTGGAAAAACGCTTGAAGATTTATTGAATATAAAAGAAAATAATATTCCGCTTCATGATATTGCCGGCGTTGCTGAGCTAAAAGCATATCGTAAAAACGCAAAATCAATGCTAACCCTTTTTACTTTAGAGCCGCTTCCCAAAGGTGGTGATAGAGATCGGATGTTGCTTGATAATTTTGGATATTCAAAACGAAATAATGGACGCTCAAAAGAATTACACTCCACGCTTTCTTGCAAACGATATAATAATCAATCGCTCAAACTTTCAGTTTCCGGTGATAAAATTCGGGTACAGGGTAAGGGCAAACGACTAAATATTTACTGGGATATGGAATCGGTGCAAAAGAAATTCGGCAATAAATTACCTGCTTTAGTTTATGTTTTAGCCGAATCAAAAGAAATAAAAGGGAAAGAACATTTTCATTTCAGTGAGGCATATTTATTGAGCGGCTTTGATTTTGAAGTATTTAAAAAAATGGTTAAGAAAGATCAAATTGTTGTAGACTTTAGAATGTATTACAAGCCAAATGGAAGTGTAAGAAACCACGGAACTGGTTTTAGGGTAAAAATAAACAAGCTTTATAACTGCTTTAGAAATAAAGACCGACTAATTTAGTTTTTCCTGAGGATTACAATACTCTCTTTATTCATCGTTTCTTCTAATGCGCCAACAATATTTGTTGGCGAGTTTTTGATAGGCATTCTTTTGCCGGGGATATTTCTGACAAAAACATCTTCGCAAGTAAAGCCAATTTTTTCGCCCAACTCCGCGATTATAAAGTC
>PFOG01000199.1:0-7646 GCA_002792395.1 Candidatus Portnoybacteria bacterium CG_4_10_14_0_2_um_filter_44_20
TTAGTATTTTCATTAGTGCCTCGTTCCCATGGACTTCTCGGATGAGCAAAATATACTTTGACACCGGTGATTTTGGTAAATAATTTATGCTGGGCCATTTCTCGCCCTTGGTCGTAGGTCATTGTCAATTTCATCTGCCGCGGCAATTTCTTCACTTCTTGGGCGAAAGCCTTGGCAACAATCTCCGCTTCCTTGTTTTTAACCAGAACGAGGATAGTCGCGCGGGTCGCGCGCTCCACCAGAGTGCCAAGAGCCGAACAATTGTTCTTTCCAATAATCAGGTCTCCCTCCCAATGTCCGGGGATAATTCTGTCTTCCACTTCTTTCGGCCGTTCTTCGATTGAAAGCATATCCTCTATTTTTCGCTCTATTTTGGCGCCTCTGGCTTGTTGGTGTCTCCCTTTTGTGGTTCCGGCGCAAACAGACGGTCAGTTCTTTTTTGAGAGCTCCTCGCGGCAATACGTAAATGTAGGTATAAATCGCCTCGGGCGATATGCGCATTTCCATATTGTCAGGATAATCTTTTTCCAGTTCTTCCGCAATCTGTACTGGCGACCATTTGAGTTTCAACTTTTTGTAGATGTAGCGCCTGAGGGCCTGTTCGCGATCTAATCTGAACTTACCAGACCTTCTTTTACTGGCATTTCTTCTGGCTCGATTTTGCGTTTTAGCCGCCCGATAGGTATACTTGTTACAGTTGCCTCTGCCGACTTCTCGGCTAATGGTACTAGCGCAGCGGTCCAACTGTCTGGCGATGTCCTGGAAAGAATAATCTTGAGCGAGCATCCGGTTGATTTCTTCTCGCTCTACGTCGCTTAATCTTTTATAATTTTTCATAGGAATCTAACTTAACACTTTTGGCGCTTCGCGCCAAGATTGTTGCGTTAGATTCTGGAATCCAATATATATGAACAACACAAATAACAATCAAAACCCGATTAAAAATCTCAACGAATTTATCCAAAAGGTGGACGAGATGAAAAAGCGGGAAAAAATGGACTTGTCGTCCGACCAAGATTTAAGCATTGCCATAATGAATCTGGTAAGCATTGAGGAACATTTTTTCTTCACTGGAGCCAAGCTCGGCAAACCCGAATACTACGACATGATAAAAGATGTTAGGGAAATGAGAAAAGAATTGCTCAAAAAAATCATCAAAGAATACGAGGGCGAGGTTTGGTGCATTTCCAAACATTTGCTCGCCGCTTCAATGCGACTTATGGAAGTTGGCACAAAGCAACTAGGGATGAATAAAAAAGAGGAAGCATACGATCTTTTTGGCAAGGCTTATAATCTTTATTCTCTGTTTTGGGGCCTTAATATGAAACTGCTCAATGTCGGTGATATTAAAAAAATTGATGACAAGGCGATAAATAAAAATGACACCGAGAAAAAAGGATTTATGGGAAAACTTGGCGAATTGGTCAAAAAAGCGATCGATTGTTGTATTGAATAATTTTTTATCATGTATTTATCAAAATTTTTAGGGAGTTCCTTGCCGTTGCCCGCGCACGGGTGGGTTGGGGCAAGGGCAACATCTCTTTTGGCGGCGCATTTCGCTTTGCAAAATACGGCCTCCAATTCCGCCGAAATATACGGAAAAATGCGAGCGTAGCCCCGCCGAAGGCGGGGCAAGCGAGCAAACCCTTTCCTCTGAAAATTTGAAATATCTAACTTGGTCGGGCTGCTGGGAATTGCCACCCTACGGGTGGTCACCCGCAGGGTGAAACCCAGGTCGCACGCACCTTTCACTCGCCTAAATTTATTTTTTTAATGTCGGGCTGCTGGGAATTGAACCCAGGTCGCACGCACCCCATGCGTGTATAATGCCGTTATACGACAGCCCGTTCACCCTCCTAACTTTTTAGATTCAGATAATTTTCTAAATTTCTTTTTATCCAGTTTTTACCCCAGCCAGTTTTCAGAAATTGCTCTCGATTTGCCGCGTCATTTTTATTTAGATACGCCTCGTAATGAATAAGCTTAAAGGGTGTGCGTAATTTGGTGGAAATTATCTTACCCTTGTTGTGTTTTTCTAACCGACTCCTTAAATCATTAGTTAGTCCGACATAATGATTGTTGTCTCTCAAACTCTCTAAGATATAAACATACCACATAGATATTTATCTAAAAAGTTGGGAGGGTAAAAAATCCCTATACCATATAGTAGCACAGGGATTTGAGGTTTGTATATATTGGGAGAGTTGCCGCGCTTTCTATTTCTTTTTCTTGCTCGCCGTCTTGATACAGTTGGTGCAGGCTTTGATTCTCTTGCCGTTGGGTAGGGTAAACCATTGGAGGTTTGGGTATTTTCTTTTGGTGGAGGTTGGGTTATACTTACCTCGAAGTTTGACGAGGGTGGTAGCCTTGATCGATTTTTTTTCGCATAGAATACAAGATCGCGACATAAATATAAAATTTCTAATTATTCTAATTCACCTAATTTCTAATAAAATCCCAAGTTCCAATAACCTAAAGTTTTATTCATTAAGTCGTTTAGTCATTGGTTATTCCTTAGAACAATTAGGGCAATTAGAATAATTAGGTTAATTCGTAATAAGCTTCATTTTGCAACTATATCATCTAATATAGATTTTATCAACTATGGCGTTGAAGCCGGCAATTTTTCTCTATATAGTCATTATTTTTTCTGCCATTATCCATGAATATGCTCATGGGTTGATGGCTTATCAGCTGGGCGATCCGACGGCTAAATATTCCGGGCGGCTGACTTTGAATCCTTTGTCGCATATCGACCCGTTCGGGACGGTGGTTTTGCCGCTAATGCTTTTGTGGATGGGGGGATTTTTTATCGGTTATGCCAAGCCGGTTCCGTTTAACCCTTTAAATTTTAAGAACGAAAAAAGCGGAACGGCTTTGGTTGGCATTGCCGGACCGGCCAGCAATCTTTTAATCGCCTTGATTCTGGGCCTTTTTGTGCGCTTCTTTGGGAATTTCGGGTTTTTGGCAGCTATCTCTCCTTTATTATCTTTCATTGTCTTAATCAATATTTGGCTGGCGCTTTTTAACTTGCTTCCTTTGCCGCCGCTTGATGGTTCAAAAATTGCCATTGGTTTGGTGCCGAGGTCGTGGGAGGGCTTCTTTTTCAATCTGGAAAGGATGAGCTTCATTAGCTTGTTTGTCGCCCTGGCGTTGGCCATGACTGTTTTGCCCTATATTGTGCCGTTCATATTCAAGCTGATCGTTGGCCAGACAGCGGTCTTTTAAGCAGGGATGCATTTTGTCGGGTTGTAATATTTAAAAGAATAGGATAGATATTAAAGGAGAAAAACAGGAGGGGGGAAATGGCTATCTGGCTGAAAGTTGGCGGTATTCTTGGGGGCCTAGTGTTCTTTTTATATTTAATGTTTATGGGCGCGTTAATTATCTCGTCGTGGATAAGTGGGGTGGTTTAGGCTAAACACATTGATGCAATCTATTATTTCCCTGTTAACGCAACGGGGATTTTTTATTGACCCCGTTAGAAATCTAACATTATCTCAAGATTGGAATTTTTGCTTTCCGTTCCGAGCGATTCTTTTTTTCGAGTTATCGGCATAAAATTTCTAACGGGGTTAACTTTTTTTTCTTGTATGTTATACCTTGCTTAAGCTCTTTTAAAATAGCAAACAGTAGTTGGGGGTGAATAGACCGTGGAAGAATTCAAACTTTCCGTTCCGAAGCCCAACAAAACAGGGTTAGAGTTACTTTATGAGTTGTTCGAGTTGATGACCGAAGATGAAAAAACTGCCTATGTTGTCGTTGATTACCAGCGCGGCATTTATCCGAAAATAGATTTTTGGCGCATTGCCAGCAATGGCATTGCCGCGGGGTTTCTTTCCGTGCCGCTTTTGAAGCCGTTTGGGCTGGAAGAAATTTTGCTGGACAAAAAAATTCCTGACAATCTCATTGTGTCTCCGCAAAAAGAGGAATTTATTACGGCGCGAGAGGAATATCCGGAAGCGTGGGTTAATCATTATCTTGACGCCAAGTGGTTAGTTGGGAGCTTCGCTAAGGTGATTGATTCCAGCCAGCAAATTGAGCGGGGCGAGGCGTTTGTCTTAAGGTGGTCGCTAAAGCCGGATAAAGAAACGCGTATAAAATTAAGTTTTGATGAGTGTCGTCTGGCGCCACGGGATGTTTTGTTGAGATATATCCAGGAAGTTGACCGGCGATTGACTTATAACTTGACGCTTTTTTCCAGCCATAAGGAATGTGACGAAGCGCCGAAATACCTTTTTGCCACCCCGCTAACAGAATTGGTTTATCCTATTACGCATGGCTGGTATGCGCGCGGATTGCGCGAGGCAGATAAACCGTTTGTTTTAGATAAAGTTCGTGAATATAAAACCATACCTCTTGTTTTGGGGCTGGAACCGGCATCTCCGCTGTTTAAGCTGGCCGAAGAATTTGATGGACTTTTCTGGCAGCGGAAAGCAGATTTTCTCAGACTTTTTACTTATTGGAGGGAACTTGACAAAGAACTTGACAGATTAAATCAAGAGTATGTTCGCGAAAGAACCGGGAGATATTGTCATTGAAACAGTCGGTAACTAAATGAGTTCGAATCGAATGCTAAAATTCACAAAAAGCAGGGAGGAAAAGGCGATGGCATTGCGGAAAGTGGAAGTAATTTCTGGGAAGAGAATCGATTATAACAAATCTTTTACGGAGATGGCCAGAGAGAACGGCTGTGAAAATCATTATTCGGTTCTTCTTTTGGAGATGCCTATCAGGGAAGGAAAACACCCTCTGGGTCCGGATGCCAAAGAAGGAAAGTCCCATTGGGAAAAATACAGCGAAAAAAGGAAGGCCGCAGGATATGACGGCAAGCCGGTGGACATCACAATTTTGGAAAATAATGATACGCCGATGAGCACCAAAGAAGTCTGTGACGAATTGCAGGAACTAAAATTGGAGCGTGGCGGATACGAACATCTGGTTGCGGTAAGCTGGCTTTGTCCTTTTGGCTGCACCGTGGCATTGGGGACAGAGATGACCGTTGCCGACTCCGGCATGTATGTTCACCTTCCCAAAGGTGATCCTCTCGCTAACTTTTCCGGGAAGCTTGATCGTAAAAAGCACGTCTTCATATTGAAAAAAACTTCCACCCGCACGGTTCTTTCTTTGGGAGAGCTTAATGCGAAAGATCCCGAGTTAGAAGATGCTGGAAAAGATCCGATTATCAAATGGCCCGCGGGCACTTATTTTATCGCGGTGTCGGCTTCACTTGAAGAATAATTTCAAAGTAACAATTGATTAAAACGCAATTAGGGGCATAGTTTATCTATGCCCTTTTTATATTTACGAGAACCGTTCTCGTAAAAGTTATCCACAGAAGGCGTGGCGTGTTATTGAAATTGTGTCTGTCTTGAAGCAGTATTTTTAAAGTGGTATTATTTAATTGATGGCGGGTCAATTTGTCAAGGGCGGGGTTGCTGAAGAGAGAATGCAAATAGCAAAATTATGGCAGACCAATAACAGAATCTTTGGATGTCCGACGTCCGACGTCCAAAATTAAAGACAATATGCAAATAGTTCACACAGTAAATAGGGGGGTGGATAAAAGAAAGATATTTATGGACGGTAAGGATTATATCCGTTTTATCCATGATATGTTTGAGTTTAACGACGTGGAACCAGTTCAAGTCAATGTGAATTATTATTTTCAAAAATCTTTGGACGTCCGACGTCCAAAGCAGGAGCGGCAGAAGCCGAGAAAATTATTGGTAGATATTTTAGCTTTCTGTCTTATGCCTAACCATTACCATTTGTTGCTTTCACCGCGAGTCGAAAGCGGAGTAGCGCTCTTTATGAAAAAATTAAACGGAGGATATGCAAAATATTTCAATGAGAGATATGAAAGAAGCGGCGCTTTGTTTCAGGGTAGGTACAAAAGAGTCATAATAAAAAACGAAGCGCATTTTATTCACCTACCTTACTATATCCATTTTAATCCGCTGGATCTATTTACGCCAAGCTGGAGAGAGCGTGAAATAAAAGACTATAAAAAAGCCTTGAGATTTTTGGAGCAGTATCGTTGGTCAAGTCACTTGGATTATCTTGGGAAGAAAAATTTTCCGTCTGTAACACAACGCGGATTTCTTCTGGAATTTTTTGGCGGATCGGAAAAATACAAAAAGAACATAAAGGGATGGCTAAAAGATTTAGATACGCCCCTTACAAAAGATTGGGTTTTAGAGTAATATTTCAGACGTCCGACGTCCAAAGCAGGATTACATAATGAAGGCAAGGTGATTGCCACAAAATTTAGAAGACCCCTCATGCTTGTTTATTACGAAGCATATTTGATAAACGAGATGCTTTTACGAGAGAGAAATGGCTTAAAACAGGTTGGGGTAGAAACTACATTAAAAAAACTTTGAAGTATTCATTGGGAGCATGAAATCTATTTATAAAATATCAAAATTCATATTGATTTTTAGCATTATTCTTGCTTGGACATTCAATTTCCCGCCGGCACCATTTCTAAAAAATTTTGGCGGGCAAGGTTGGCCGCAGATTAATCTTTGGATGTCCGACGTCCAAAATTACAATTTCCCGCCGGAGGTTCAGGAAGCGCGGGCGGCCACCGACACATATACCAGAGCTTCAGGCACTAACGCCGACGGTTACGGCAGTTGGGTGGTTCCCGCGGGAGTAACTTCCGCTATTGTGGCCTGCTGGGGCGGCGGAGGCGGAGGCGGAGACGGACTTAGTGGAGATGGAGGAGGAGGAGCCGGAGGGGGAGCGTTCGCGTCATCCACCATAACCTCTTTAGTTGAGGGAACCCAATACACGATATATATCGGCGCCGGAGGGGGCAGGGCGACCGCAGACGGAGGCACCGGCGTGGACGGCGAAAATTCAAGTTTTGCTACAACAACGGTTGTCGCGGCCGGCGGCAAGGGCGGTCCCGGAGGGCTAGTGGGCGGCGGAGCAGGGGGCACTATTGCAGATTCAACCGGGCAGACGGAATACGCCGGCGGCAGCGGAGGCGCGGGTGTTGACGCGGCAGATAAAGGAGGCGGCGGAGGAGGAGCAGGAGGCCCGCATGGCGCCGGAGGGGACGGATTAGACGCCGGAGGAGCGGGAGGAGCGGGAGACGCCGGCTCTGGCGGAGCCGGAGGCGCCGGCGGCGCGCCAAACCCCGGAGCCGACCATGCAAACGGCGGCGGAGGAGGAGGTGGAGGAGGAAACGGCACGGCCGGAGGCGACGCAGGCGCTCCGGGCGGCGGAGGAGGAGGTGGAGAGGTTAACTACGGGTCCACTGACGGCGACGGAGCCGGCGGCCAATGCACAGTAACTTATACGGTTCCTGTTTCCGTCACTCTTGACCAGACAACTTTTTCTTACGGAACAATGAATGACAACACCGCTTCCAGCACGCTGACATTATGGAGCGAGGCGGGGATTATCGCCACTAATGGCGATGCCATTGCGGATTTTTATATCTACGGAGCCGACACCGCCAACTGGACATTAGACTCGGCAACTTCCACCCAGAACTATTACACGCATAAATTCTGCAATGAAACCGATAATAATTGTTTAGCGTCGGGGCCTTACGGAGCCGATTTCACCGCCCTTGCAACCAGCACCCAATTACTTAAAGGAAGTGTGGCAGCCTCCGGACAAGTCGCTTT
>PFOG01000199.1:7737-9528 GCA_002792395.1 Candidatus Portnoybacteria bacterium CG_4_10_14_0_2_um_filter_44_20
TTGTCTGGCAGAAAAATTCAGAAATTAGAAAATAGTAAGTAGAAAATAGAAGCATGAGTAATACAAAATCATTCAAAGATTTGATAGTATGGCAGAAATCTCGGGATTTAGCTGTGGTAGTTTATAAATTAACAGAACAGTTTCCAAAATCAGAACTTTACGGCTTGACGAGTCAAATGAGGAGAGCAGTAATTTCAATTTCTTCTAATATAGCCGAGAGCTATCATAGATTTCACAGCAAAGAAAAAAGGCAATTTTTAGCTATCGCGTTTGGTTCCGGTTCTGAATTAGAAAGTCAAATAGAAATTGCAATGAGTTTGGTGAATAATGCCTAAAATCGCCCCTGTGCCATTCCCGCGAAAGCGGGAATCTACGCTCCGAACGACTTTCTGGATTCCCGCCTTCGCGGGAATGACAGAAAATACGCATTATTCACCAAACTCATTGCAAGGGTCCTATTTCCAGATTTAAGCTATGAAGAAAGTGAAAGGTTATTAAATGAAGTAGTGAAGATTTTAAACACTTTTTTAAACAGAGAAAATAGTTAGTTGTATTCTATTTTCTATCTGTTGGGGTGTGGATAACTTTTTGCTTTTTTAAAAAATTTAGTGTAAAGTTAGGAATATGGAACTCAATGAGAAAAAACTAGAGTCAATTTTAACCGAACAGCGCGAGGAATTCAGACGTTATGTTAATAAATTGATTAAGGATTCTGATGCTAAGTTTAAACAGTATTGGCGTTTGAATAAGTTGAATCAAGACTTAAAGGTGCGATCGCTTAAATATCAGTAGGATAATAAAATATCGAACTACTTGTAGTGAGCCCGTCGAACTATGAAAAAAGAAAAAGAAACAACAATTGATGACCTAGCAATTATGGTTGATAAAGGATTTGACGGAGTTGATAAAAGATTTGACGCCGTTGATAAGAGATTTGACGGGGTTGATAGAAGATTTGAGCAGGTTGATAAGAGATTTGACGGGGTTGACGAAGGATTTGACGGGGTTGATAAAAGAATGGGCGGCATGGACGAGAGATTGGGTAGAGTTGAGAATAAAATCAATCAAATTGACAGGCGGCTTTTCAGTATTGAGGAAGATGTGGCGGAGATAAAGATAAAGCAATACGGAGACTTGAACAAGAGGGTCAATTTTATAGAAAGAAAGCTGGGGATTGCCAGCGGGAGATAAATTTTTCTTTAAATGGAAACAAATATGCCCGAAGTCCTAAATATAAATAGCGCAAATCGAGAGAGAGAGAGAGAGAGAGAAGAGTAAATTGCTCGAAAAATTTTTGTTTATCAAAACCCAAAAGAAGCCACTTTTGGGTTTTTTGATTGATTAAAGCTCTGGGGGGGGTCGATCGGAGCTTTTGTTTGATTGTTAATCGCGTTTAAAACCAAAAAATGAACTACCACGGCTAAAGCCGCGGTATCCGCAGGTTCGCCTGCGGCGAATTCTTTTCATTCCGCTTCATCCACGGCTGAAGCCGCGGTTTTCGCGGATTGAAAATAAAAAAATGAAAGACTTTTTCTTTTTAATCGCTTTAGCGGTTTTGGCGGGAACGGTTGTCGCTGTTGGCATCTGGGCGGCGGATACGGGTACGACTACGGGAACGGTAACGGTGACCAATTATGCCATATCCATTACTAGCGGCGAGACCACCTTTGCCTACGGAACAATGCTCAACAACAGCGCTTCAAGCACGATGACATTATTTACTGGAACCGGCATTACCGCCACCAATGACGGCAGCACGGCGGATTTTGACATCTACGGAGCCAACACTGG
>PFOG01000021.1 GCA_002792395.1 Candidatus Portnoybacteria bacterium CG_4_10_14_0_2_um_filter_44_20
ATATCTGCTGAACCCTTAAATGTCCCGCCCACATCTCTATTCCGCCCAAACCCATCCCATAAAAGGCGATTATCGCGCCGCTAAAGACACCCGCGGCAGAAAACAAAAACAAAATGGAGTCGCGCAAAAAAGTACTTCTATCTTGCAAGAATAATACTCCCACCTAAACAAACAACGACCAAAGCCCAAACCCGCCCAAAAACAATAAGAAATAGTTCGGATCAGGGATGCCAATTCCGGCCCTTTGCAGGCACACAGCATGCAAAACATAAAACCCGACGCCAGCAACCAGCATTCCGAACAGACCCCAATTAATTCTTCTCATAGAACCCTCCCCCTTGCGCGTCTTCTTTCTTATTGAATTATCAGAGAACTATTTGCCAGTAATTGTAGGGTAAAACTAGGATTATGTCAAAAAAATTAAAATAGGGCGGCCGTTTTTCGCCTGCCCCTTGACAAACTTTTTAGATTAGATTAGTATGTGTATAGGATACACTAACATTATTACGGGCGCCGCTAATGATCATTTTCTGATCAGCTCACTAGCGACGATTCCTGTCCAAAAAAATATGATGCCAAAATATAAATTCGCGGTTATCGCGGTTGACGTAATCATTTTCACAATCAAAAACGAAGAACTCCAAGTCCTGCTGATAAAAATGAAAAAGAAACCCTATAAGGATTGTTGGGCCGCCCCGGGCGGATTGATCGGACTGCGAGAAAACTGCGAACAAGCGGCCAAACGGCAATTATCGCAAAAAGCCGGAGTCGGAAATGTTTATCTTGAACAGCTCTATACCTTTAGCGAAATCAACCGCGACCCATTCGGCCGGGTAGTCTCGGTTGCTTACTTTGCTCTATTGCCCCCTTCTGGCTTGAACCTCAAAACTACCGCAGAATACGCCGACGTTGGATGGCATCCAGTCAATCAATTGCCAAAAATGGCCTACGACCATAAAAAAATAATTAATGCGGCCGCGAAACGCCTGAAAGCAAAGCTTGGCTATACTAATATCGTCTGCAATCTTCTCCCTGAATCTTTTACTCTAACGGATCTGCAAAGAACTTATGAAATTATCTTGGGCCGCAAACTGGACAAAAGAAATTTCCGCAAGAAAATCCTTTCCCTAAAACTAATTAGAAAATTAAAACAACAGCGAAAAGGTGTGGCAAACAGACCGGCAGAGTTATATAAATTTGCAAGAAGAAAACCTCAAATCGTAGAAATTCTGTAACAACAATTGTCATCCTGAACGCAGTGAAGGATCTCATCAAACTGACTTTCTATTCCGCATACCTACCCACAAGACTCTTCGCCTCGCTCAGAGTGACAATCTTGAATATCATGATAAAAAACTTTAAAAAACTAGAAGAGTTATTAGTTAAATCCGCCAAAGAAATGGGGCGAGGCTGCAGTAAGGTTTTCGTCGCTGTTTCCGGCGGAGTCGACTCATCGCTGGTAGCCGCAATCCTCTGCAAAGCTTTTGGGCCCAAAAACGTTGTCGGGCTTTACCGAAATATTAAAAGCAACGAAAAACACAAAAAGGACGTTGATTTGCTTCAAAAAAAATTGGGCTTTAGATTAATCTATCTCGGCTTAAATGACATCTACGACACCTTG
The DNA here is from genome assembly GCA_002792395.1 of Candidatus Portnoybacteria bacterium CG_4_10_14_0_2_um_filter_44_20. Lineage (GTDB taxonomy): Bacteria > Patescibacteriota > Minisyncoccia > Portnoybacterales. The sequence continues at coordinate 1,622 of PFOG01000021.1, forward strand.
CTAGAAAGAATTAAAACACAATTTGCGAAAAATGATTTGGCCTGGGCCGATGAAAACGGCGCGGATGCCGGCAGAATTGGGTTCACCAACGCTTATGCAAGCTTCAAATCTCGGTTAACCACACCTCTGGCCGGTTTTATTTCCAAGGCAATCGACAATGGCAACGGCAGAATTTTCGGCACCGGCAACGGCGAAGAAGACGGCCTGCTTCGCTATTTTGACAAATATGGCGATGGCGCCGTCGACAATAATATTTTAGGGGGGCTAACTAAGGCCGAGGTAAGACAAATGGCAATCCACGTTGGCGTTCCGAAACAAATTGTGACAAAAACACCCAGCGCCGACCTGGAAGGAACGGGTGACAAGCATAACGACGAATCACAGCTAACCGACTGGGCAAAACGGATGGGTTACGATATAAAAATATCCTATGGCGCCGTCGACGGCTCGCAAGAAGGAAATATCGCCTGGGCATGGAAAGAAGATTTAAAAAGCGGCGTGATAATCGGACGAAATTCAGAACTGAACCGTCGACAGCTTGTTAAAAAATATAAAAACCGTGAAAAAGCAGAAACCATTTTGTTTTTGCGCGATATTGAAAAATCAACACGGCATAAGGTGGGGCCGATACCGTACGCTAAGAGAGAAACATTGGTTAAGAAAAAATTAGTAGATTGACATACAATGCGAAAACTGCAAAAACGTATGCGAAATATGCGAACGGCGATAGATAAATTTTTGTTCGTATTTTTCGCATTACCTTTCGCATAATTCGCATTATGTCTATGAAAATAGTCATTTTCGGCGGAAGCTTTAATCCGCCCGGTAAACACCATTGCCAAATCGCGAAGGAATTGTCTCGACAATTTAACTTAGTCATAATAGTCCCCTGCGGTCCGCGTCCGGACAAACCATCGGCCAATATTATCGAGTTGAAACACCGGAAAGAAATGGTTGAATTGGCTTTCACCGACTTGGTAAAGCCGAAACAAACCAAGCGCGGAAAAACACGATTTGACTTCTTCGATCTGGATAACCGCGTCTACACGCCGACTTATTTCCTGCAGAAACGTTACGAAAAGAAATTTCCGCGCGCTGAAATTTGGCATCTTGTCGGAAGCGACATAATCATCGGCGGGCGCGGCAAAAAATCGGAAATTCACCGCGTCTGGCAACGTGGAAATAAAATATGGAAAAATTTAAACTTCCTGGTCGGCCTTCGGCCTAATTATGATATTTGCCCGGAAGATCTGCCGCCAAAAGCAAGGACGATCAAAATTAAAAATGCTGACGGCTCGGGAACAGAAATACGCCGAAAAATAAAATCGGGCGAATCCCTCGAAAACTTGCTTATCCCCGAGGTAGCAGGCTATATAAAGAAAAATAAACTTTACGGATATTTGCAGGCATGATAGAAATAAAAACGAGCACTTTGACAAAAAGGAGAAACGACATGGGTAATCCGATTAAAATTAACCAACAAGACGCTTTTGTTCTGATTGACGGACAAAATGACTTTATTCGAAAAGACGGCGCGCTTTATGTCGCCGGCGTTAAGGGCGAACTCGCCAACGAAGAAATGATCAGAAAAATCGTCGCGCTTTTCAGGCGGCCATTCGGGCATCGAACCGCATCTAAAGACAAGCATCCGAATAAGCGCCACATCGAATATGGAATCTACGGCAAACACTGCGCGAAAGATACGCTGGGACAACAGGCCCACGACGACCTGCGATATATTTATTGCGCTATTGACGATGAACTGGAAAAAGGAATGCGCCTGGCCCTCATCAGTCATTCGGCCGCTTTCAGCCCAAAATTCGGGAAACACATCGCGGCGCTACGACAAAAAAAGATCAAAAGAATCTTTCTGGCTGGCTGGGCTTTTACTCACTGCGTCGGTGAATCAGCCATCGCTTACGCGATCCAAGGATTTGAAGTTTATGTGGTTCGCAATCTCTGTCGCAGCGTTCCCCCGCCCTATGGCAACCCGCAATTAATGAAAAGGAAGCTAAAAGATTACGGGGTCAAATTAATAAACAGCGACCAGATCAAGTGATAAAGAAGGAGCCCGAAATGAAAAAAGCATACTTAATCAAAGGACTTCCCGATTCGGAAATCGCCCCCGAGATAAGCGAATACATCGAGAAGAAATTTAAAATTGTTCGCGACCCGGCTAGCGCTAAATTTTTAATTGTTTTCGGCGGCGACGGAACAATGTTAAAAAACATCCGGCTCTATCGGGAATTGAATCTACCATTCTTCGGCCTGAACTACGGGCATGTCGGATTTTTATTGAACGCGCCGACGACCGCAACGCTCGACGACCTGCTCCATAACCGCTTAACCGTAATTTCCAGCCAAATGCTGCAAGCAGTCCTATATGATAAAAACGGCGAAAAAATTGGAACGGAATTTGCTTTCAATGATTTCTATTTCGAAAAATCAACTCTGGCCACTGCCAAAATCCGCGTTTCAGTGAACAGCAAAGTCCGCTTCGACCCGCTTATCTGCGATGGCGCAATTGTCGCGAGCGCTGCCGGCTCAACGGCTTATAATGCCGCAGCCGGAGGGATAATTCTGCCAATCGGAGACAATAGCATGGTGCTCACCGGTATCTGCCCGGCGGTTTTTCATCGCTGGCGAAGCATCCAGCTTGATGCCGAATCAAAAATAATTCTTGAAGCGATGGACTTCAACAAAAGGCCTGTGCGTTTTTTAGTCGACAAAATGGAAATTGAAAATGTCGTGAAAGCGGAAATTGGGTATTCCGACAAAACCGTCCGCCTCTTATTCGCCAACTCGCAAGACTTCCGCGAAAAACGCCTTGAATTTATTTTCTAAAGGAGATATGTGATGCCGATTATCCAGTCTCTCTTGGACACCGACTTCTATAAGCTTATGATGGGACAGCTTGTGTTCAAACTCTACGCTGACATACCGGTCAAATACGCGTTCAAAAATCGCACCAAAGACATTCGTTTAGCCGACATCATAGATGAAACGGAACTGCGCCGGGAACTCGACCATGTTCGCACTCTCCGCTTCAACAATTCCGAACTGCATTATCTGCGCGGAACCAATGAATACCAAGAAAGAATGTTTGCCGAAGATTATCTGATGTTTTTAAAAAACCTTCAGCTGCCGGAATATCACCTCGAAATAATTGACGGGAATTACAAGCTAGAATTCTCTGGACACTGGGCCAAAGCAATCTATTGGGAAATACCAGCGCTGGCCATCGTAAACGAGCTTTATTTCCGTGGCTTGATGAAAAATAAAAGCCGGTTCGAAAAGGACCACCTCCGAGCCGAAGGAATCCAGAGGCTGTCAAATAAGATCAATCTTCTACACTGGTGTCCCAACATTATCTTCACCGACTTTGGCACCCGCCGCCGCTTCAGCAGGCCATGGCAGGATTACGTGGTCAGAACCATGGCCCAAGAACTGCCGAAACAGTTCATCGGTACGTCCAATACCGCCTTGGCTATGAAATACGGCCTCCTGCCCATGGGCACATCGGCGCACGAAATGGATATGGTCGCGGCTGCCGCGGCGGGAAAAACCGACCGAGGCATTCTCCGCGCGCACCAACGCGTACTACGGAACTGGTGGAAACAATACGGATGGGACCTTTCGATCGCCCTGACCGACACCTTTGGAACTGATTTCTTTTTCCGCGACATGACAACCGAACAGGCTCATAGCTGGAAAGGCCTGCGCCAGGATTCCGGCGATCCGATCGTCTTCGGAGAAAAAGCCATTGCTTTTTACAAAAAACGTGGCGTTGACCCGCGCGACAAACTGTTGATTTTCAGCGACGGACTCGACATCGCGGCAATGATGAAAATTTCTATGCACTTCGCCAAACGAATCAAAGTAACTTTCGGCTGGGGCACCAATTTAACTAACGACGTCGGCCTCAAACCGCTTTCGCTGGTTATCAAAATAGTCGAGGCTAATGGCCACCCAGCTGTTAAATTAAGCGACAATCTGGCCAAAGCCATCGGCGACCCGGCGGAAGTTGAACGTTATAAACGCATCTTCGGCTATACACAAAATTATTATGAGGAATGCAAATATTAAAGATTAAAAACAAAACAGCCGAGCTAAGCTCGGCTGTTTTTTATCAAAGCAAAAAATTATTTTTCTGCCGCCAATGGCAG
>PFOG01000186.1 GCA_002792395.1 Candidatus Portnoybacteria bacterium CG_4_10_14_0_2_um_filter_44_20
GCAGCTGTTCGCGAACCAGCTAAGCATGCCAAATTTTAAAATACCCCAAGAGTCCAGAATAGGGTGGCATTATACACACAAGCTGGATGCTGAATTATCTGGAGGAAGGCAATTATGACGGCGAAATGACAACCAACATGCGCCGTCAAAAACTGGAAGCTGTCAAAATGGCCCAGAAAGCTATTGATTCCTTTAGACGCGCGGAACATTCTCCAGAAGCCCTATTTGAGCAAAGTGGCAACATTGAGTGGATAACCAAGCTAAAATGGTTTATAAATTTACTTAGGGAAGAATTCAACATCGAGATCGGTGAAAATGCGCCCGAATTACTGTCCGACATTGACGCTTTGTTCCACGAACGCAGCGTCGCCAATTTCTCCGCGGAATCCTTAGCGCGGCAGAAAGAAACCCTTCTCTACTACGACCTCCTCTGGGACATAGTCGATCCCAAAGACAACACATTCGCCCCAATTGAAGATGGTGACTACGAAGACTGGGACATAACCATTAATCCGCTTGTTGTTGACGGGAGGACAATCGACCTCTCGGTCGAGGGACGAGAAAACGAAATCCCAATGAACCCTCCCAACAGTACCCTGCCAAGCAAAAAATTATGGGATTTGATTCAGGAGCTTGGTATTCAAAACTTCTTCAGAACCAACTGGGAAAGCTGCGCGATATTGCCTTCAAGTCATGAATTTATCCAGAAAATAGAAAACCTTTTTCAGGCATTGGGAGAATCGCGCAAGCAACAATTGATTAGGGCTCTAACTACCTCTACTGGTTTCAAATTCGACAACCCACTCGAGTCTAAAAATGAAGGTGTGGAAAATTTTATACGAAAAGTCAGGAATCTTCTGACAATCCCGCCGGAAGATCAAGAATGGTAACAAAACAAACTAATTGCTATCAAAATAGCGCCTCGCAACACAAGAGGCGCTTTTAAAATTTTTCTTTAAAATTTTTCGTAAAAAAACATTAAGCTCGGAAAACATTCGGGCTTTTTTAAAACAAAACTATGTAGACTGTTGACTAATAAAAAAATTTATGTTAGACAAATAACAAAGCCCCTTGAAAACTAAATGGCGAAAAATAAATTACGATAAGGAGTTGAAATGACCGCTTACGAAACTGTTCCCAAAACATGGGATCTGGTTGGAGTTAAGATTTTAATCCGCAGGCACAACGAAAAGATGTGCCTGATGATCAAAAACGAACCGACGATAAGAGACGAATATTATGCTGTGTGGGTGATCAGCAACTGCCTGGCCAGCATCGGCGAGATGCAGGTTACCGACATGAACGCTGTGATACGTCTCGCTGATAGGTACGCCTTTGAGCTGGGAGTAAGCGGAACCTTGGTACTCCACAATCTGTATGAGCAGATACTCGCGGTCAATCCGGAATTAAGCCGGAAACTTACTTTCAGCCCCAAACAGGACCGGGCGATGGAGGGCAAATGCGCCGCCTGCGGCGAGCCCGTGCAGAAAAGACGCTTTGCCGACGTAACCGCCGAAGAAGTTCTGACTCTGGCCGACAGAATGAAAAAAAGAGTTATCGGACAAGATCATGTCATCGACCCCGTCGCCGAAGCGATAGAAATGGCCAAAGCCGACCTAAAAAATCCGAGACGTCCGAAGGGATCGTTTCTTCTCATAGGCCCGACCGGCG
>PFOG01000132.1 GCA_002792395.1 Candidatus Portnoybacteria bacterium CG_4_10_14_0_2_um_filter_44_20
CGGTATACTTGCAATGCCAGTGGTTGTGGAACGCCATGAGATTACGGCCTCAAGGAGTCCAGGATGTATCTGGCATTATGCAATCAATTACTTCCACCCCCGTCCCACCGGCCGGAAGTTAATTTGTTCTTGCGGCGCTTGGATTGGGCAGAATTTAATTTTTAATATTTCGGCTCTTTCCAAAATTTGTGTTTGGCGTTTTGTTTTTTCACCAGATTTTCCAGTTTATCCCAATTCTGCTTCTCGTTTCCCTCATCAAACATCTCATTTATTTCTTCGCCGCTGATTCCGGCATACACCCCCGAGACGGTGTATCTAACACCCTGATTATCATTCGGATTCAAACGCAAAAGCAATCGGTATAATTCTATGGCCATTTCTTTTTCGCCCTCGTCGGCGTACAAATCCGCCCGATATTGAATAGCTCTCATATACGCCCGGTTGTCCATGTCGCCCCACGGCATTTCTTTCGGCCATTTCGGAAATTTTTTGATCGTCTCGTTGTAGGCGTTTTTAATAGACTCCCCTGCCTTCTTTTTGTTTTTAAGCGCTCCGTAAACACAGACTAACCCAATATAGGTTTGCGGGTAATGTGAATCTATTTCGAGCGCTTTCATAAGCAGTTTTTCCGCCTTTTTGGCGCCGCTTCGTCCGTCGTCAAGCAGATCCATAGCATCGTAATATAAAATATCTATGTCTTTCATTTTTTAGTTTTTTAACTTCTTCTGCTCTCGTGCTAATTTAAAATTATAATTGCTAATCGCACGCCCGCATTTTCAGTTGGTCACATTTTGTGATGACCTCGCTTCCTTCCTCTTTTAAACGATTTTTAAGCGTGGTCCAATAACTTTGCGCCTTTTTATGTTCTGGTTGATTTGTCAAAGCCGCGATAACATCCACCACTGAAAAATACCACTTTTCGGATTTTTCATCCCAATGCCGACGAATTCGCCGTCCTTCAAATATGGCAATTTTAGTTTTTGGATTTTTCTTTCTCATTTTTACTTCCACCCTTGTCCCACCGGCCGGAAATTGATTTGCTCTTGCGATACCTGAATTGGGCCTTGGGGGGTCTGCTGCATAACGTTTGCCTGCTGTTTCTTATAATCAAGCGTCAATTCAAAACGGTTGGAAACATCGGCGCTTTCGATAAAGGCAATTTTGTATGATTTTCGATTTTGCGCGGCGTTTGGGCCAAGTTCAATTTCCGGATTCCACATCGCTCCAAGCTCCATTTCCTTGGCGTATTCTTCATACAAATCAGTCATCGCCTTGGCTAAATTTTCATCCGCGAACACAACATTTTCAAGTCCAAGGTCTTCTTTGGCTTCTTTTCTGCCAATGAAATACTGGTGCGAATAAAGTTTTTCGGTAAAGTCGTCAACAATTTTTTCAATTTTCTCTTCCCGCATCGGCGACTTATGGCTCTTCAAAAGCCGTTTGGCCAAAATCCTAATTAGATTATGCGTCCGGTTGACATTACCCAGAGACAATGGATGGATTTGCGGGTTGGCTTCCACAAATTTATTAAAGATTTTTGCCAAATCCGCGTCGTTTTTAATGCCAAACTTGTTTTTAGCCAGATCAAAATAGGCCATCACGTCTTCCACCGAAATTGGAATCTTATTTTGCGGATTTTGCGGGTCCTGCGGATTAAAGACATTAGCGGTTGAAGGGTCAATCGGCGAAAGTTCGGATAAATCGCTCATGACAATCTCATCGGCGCCTAAAGAAATCATAGTCGCGGCGCTATGGGCCTTATAAGGAATTAAAACCGAAAACTTGTTGCAATACTCGCGCATCATCGAAACCAGGCGCCACGGAACCATCGTATCCCCGCCTGCGCTATAGAGAAAAAAATCTATTTTATCGGTCTTACCGATTTTGCGCAGCTGCTTGCTGATAACCGGAATAATATCCATCGCGACGCGGGCATTCATCGGCCCCTGCCGGTCGCTCGTTAAATAGGTTATCACCCGCGATTTTCTTAAGTCTTCGATTTGTTTTATAAGTTGTTTTTTGTCCATTTTTTATATTTCTTTTAGCTGATTTCCTTTATTTTACTACTAAATACCGCTTTACGCAAGAATAAAAATTTAATAAACCCCCTGCCGGTGGCCGATACGGATTATAATAACCACTAAAATGTTTTTATAAATTTTATAGATTATCCTGTACGGCCAGACTCGATAAGAGTGAAGACCCGTCAATTCTCCATCTAATTTTTTTCCGACAAACGGATCCTCCGCGATTATTGGCAAAACCGCCAAAATCTTTTTTTGATATTGAATGGGGATTTTATCGAGATCTTTTTGCGCCTTTTTTTTGATTTTTATTTCCCATGCCATACTTCTTTTTGCCCTTATTGGCTAAGACGTAGCCATATTTAGCCATTAGATCATCTAGGGTTGCCCACTTTTTATACTCTCCGGTCTTAATCGCCCTATCCACTTCTTTTATATCTTTGTCCAAATCGGGAAAATCGTGCATCACCTCCAGCGTCTCCTGCCAAGATTCAAATTCCTCGGCAGACATCAAGACAACCTTAGGCCGGCCATTTTCGGTTAAGGTATAGTAATTGCCTGGTTTTTGGATTTCCTCGGCGATTTTAAATATTTTTTTTCTGGCCTCGGAAATCGGTAAAGTGTTTTTTGTAGTCATTGATTAATAATTGTCATTCCTGCGAAAGCAGGAATCCAGTATTAGTTGATTTTATGGATCCCGTATCAAGCGCGGGATGACAAAGATAACTTATATGTACATTTTAATGTACACGTTGACATCTGTCAAGACCTTTCGCTTATAACCCCCTTCTCCTTCAGACTGACGTAATTATTTTTGGTAACGACTATGTGATCAATTATTTCCATGCCTAAAATTTTTCCGGATTCTACTAATCTTTTGGTGATTTCCATATCATCCTCCGAGGGTTCCGGGTCGCCGGATGGGTGATTGTGCGCCACTATGATTTGCGCGGCGGAGTGTTTAATGGCAGGCTCAAAAACTTCTCGTGGATGAACAAGGTTGGCGTTAAGAGTGCCGACTGAAATAATTTCACGTTTGATTTCCTGATTTCTGGAATCCAAAAAGAAAATCACGAAATGTTCTTTTTTATGATCCCGAATATCTTTCAGTTCATTCCATACGTCTTTTGGCGATAAAAGCAGAACTGATTGCTTGTTCTGTAGGTGTCGGCGGCCAAGTTCATAGCAGGCGGCGATTTCGCACGCCTTCGCGCTTCCAAGGCCAAATGTGTTTTTTAATTCCTTAACCGTTGCTTTGGCCAAACCCGCGCCGCTGAATTTTCTTAAAATCTTGCTGGATAATTCCACGACATTGATGCCCTTGCCTCCGGTTCGTAAAAGAATAGCCAAAAGTTCGGAATCGGAAAGCCGCTCGGGCCCGTATTTTTCGAGCTTCTCTCGTGGCCGTTCAATTTTTGGTAAATCTTTTATCTTCATTATTTTTTTCTCCATTAGACACTTCGACTACACTGGTTTGGCCGTGCCTGTCCTGAACGAATCAGCGCAAGCTCCTATTTTCGCCCAATACGCCAGGCGGGTGGCGTATTCGCCCCAAAGGAAAGCAATGGTCCATATTTGCCGAGGTCTGTCCTCGGCAAAATGATCCAACTTTTTTATATAAACACTCAAAACCGTGAACTTCTGACCCTTATGCCCTGAAGAATTCCCAGGGCGATAAAATTAATCATGGTGGCGCTGCCGCCGTAACTCATAAATGGCAAAGGGATGCCGATAATCGGCATCAATCCCATATTCATGCCAACATTAATAACGATTTGACAAAGGAACATTAACGAAATGCCCAGAGAAAAAAGCTTTGCGAAATTATCAGGGGCAAACATACCCGTTCTGATAATCCGATAAACTAGTAATGCAAAAAGAGCGAACAAAAAAACGACAACGACAAAGCCAAATTCTTCCGCCGCCGCCGCGAAAATAAAATCGGTATGCGCTTCGGGCAAAAAATGAAGTCTGGTTTGAGTCGCGTTATCCAAGCCCCTCCCCAAAACCTGGCCGGAACCAATAGCGATCACAGACTGTATCAGATTATAACTATAACCCAAAGGATCTTTTTGCGGATTTAGAAAGGTTAAAATTCGCTCTTTCTGATAATCTTTTAATAATAGCGCCCAAGTCGCGCCAAAACATATCGCTCCGATCAAGAGAATGACTACCAAATGACGAAACCGAATACCGGAAACTATCACCAGGCCAAACCAAATAACTAAAATTATGAAGGCCGATCCCAGATCCGGTTGCAAAAGCACAAGAAAAACCGGCAAGCCGGCGTAAAAAAAAGAAGCAACTAAATGGCGAATGCGGTATAGTTCGATATGGCGCAGAGAAAAATATTTTGCCAAAAGCAGAATAACTGCCAGCTTCGCCATCTCGACAGGCGCAAAGTGGATACCGCCAAAACTAAACCATCCAACAGTCCCTCTAATTCGGCGTCCGACCAACAAAACCGCGGAAAGGGCCAACAACGTTATAAGATAAAGAATTATTGTAAATGAAGAATAACTTTTAAACGACCGGTAATCGAAGAGGCTTAATGAAATCATCAACAAAAATCCAACCGCAATAAAAATTAATTGTTTTCTAAAATAAAAAATTTGACCGCCGCGTTCTAAATTATAGATTGATAAAAGACTGAAAAAAGAAATAAGGCCGACAGTGCCGACCATAATCCAGTCTAATTTCTTTAGTATATTGAGATAGTGACGGACGAAATGATTCATAGTCGTAGCCCGGAGACGCCGTACCCGCTTATCTACCATCCCAATCACCCAGGTTAATTGGGTTGCATGTACATATTAACTTCGGATTCTATATCAAGATTTGCCGCAGTGCCGAGAACCTCAAAAAACCACGGGACAGAAACATATCTTTCCTGGCCGGAACCAAGCAAATCCAAACTTGCGGAATTCACCGCCATCGGCTCGCCATCGCTGCCAAAAACGATAACTGCCACCCCGACATTTTTATAATCAAAACGGCTGGAGTTTTTTATGTTAGCCGAAGCTTGAGAAAAAACGGTTCCATTTTTCAAAACTTCGTATTTTTTATCAAACACGCTGATCTCCGGCGGCAAATAATCCTTAATCCTTTCCCAGCGAACATTTTCGTCTATATCCAAAACCACTTTTGCCAATGAACCATCAAGGGGAACTTTTAATTCGAGCAAATACCTTTCGCCTCGCGGCAAAATAAACGAGCTGCCTGCTTTCTCGGCAACAAGTTGATTATTCAAATCGTAAAGGCTGAATTTATAACCAAAACTGCGAAGGCCGTAATTCTGATTAGGATTTTCAATTCGAGCAACCAGATCATAATTCTGCTCACTAGTGCGCAATGCTTTCACCCAAAGGATTTTAATGCTTTTTAGCGTTTTAATTTCGCACGACGGACACGGCCCTCCGCAATCTTTTTGCTCCTCGCCTTGATTCAGCTTGCCATCAGAACAGGTCGGTGCCGGTTTGAGAAACAAAAAATAAACGCCAAACACAATGGCCAAAAAAATTAAAACATAAACCAAGATAATAATAATTTGTTTCGTTCGCGGTAACATACGTTTATTATATATGCGCCGCAAAAAACCTGCAATACGAAGCTGTGAATAAAAAAATCGCGTTCATGTCACGGAGGCGACCTACTTTCGCATCGTAAAGACGATACTATCATCGGCCTCGGAGTATTTCACTTCTGAGTTCGGAATGGGATCAGGCTTGCCCACCCACCTTTTTACGATCAAACAAAG
>PFOG01000156.1 GCA_002792395.1 Candidatus Portnoybacteria bacterium CG_4_10_14_0_2_um_filter_44_20
TGCCAAGGAAGCGTATCTCCGCAATTTGCCGGCCACAATAATCTTGATTTTTATCCCCTCGTTTTCAAGAAACCGTTTTGAAAACCCGTTTGGACCAATATAGATCAATTCCATGTCAACGATCTGCCGTTCTCGCTGAATTTTTTTTAGCTCTCGAGCCACGGCAACTAGCGGGGAGAGATGCCCGCCGGTACCGCCGCCGGTAAGTAGAATTCTCATTAACGATTTAAGAATTATGATTTAAGATTTTCCGCCCGAGGCGGATCCGCCTTTGGCGGAAAGAATTAGAAGGTCTATTCGTAATTCATAAATCCTAAATCCTAAATCATGTTTTCGAATATTTCGAGATATTTAGCAAAATTCCCACGCCAGACAAAGAAACAAGAAAAGCGGTCCCCCCATAAGAAACTAGGGGTAACGGTACTCCGGTTAGCGGCATCAACCCGGAAATTGCGGCAATATTTACAAAAGCTTGAATCACCAGCCAAGAAGTAATACCAACCGCCAAAAGTTTAGCGTAATTGTCAGGAGCTTCTTTTGCGATACGAAAGCCGCGAATAGCTAAGGTGACAAAAAGAGCCATAATAATTGCGACACCGATAAAACCAAGCTCCTCGGCAATAATCGCGAAAATAGAATCACCCATCGGTTCGGGAAGATAATTATATTTTTGAATACTTTGGTTTAATCCTAGTCCGAAAACCCGACCGGAGCCTACGGCCAAAAGCGCTTGATTAATCTGGTATCCAGCGCCTTGGGGGTCAAGCTCAGGATGGATAAAAATGAGAAAACGATTCGTGGCATGCGGGAAGATTTTCACATACGCGAAAAGAGCCGTTATTCCCATTAAGAGAATAGACCCGACTTGCCAAAATCGAGCGCCCGCCGCGAAAAAAATAGCAATAGCCGTCAATCCCATAACTCCTGCGGTCCCAATATTTGGCTGCAAAATGATTGGCCCAACAACAAGAGATAATATTATTAGAAATGGAACAAAGACATTTTTAAAGCTGTTAATAAGTTTTGTTTTATCGTCCAACCACGAAGCTAAATAAATAATAAGCGCCAATTTCGCGATTTCCGAAGGCTGGAAAGAGTATTCGCCGAAAGAAATCCAGCGAGTTGATCCTCCCGTCCGAAACCCAAGACCCGGCAAAAGCGTCAGAAGAAGGAGGGCTACGGCCACCAAGAAAATAAAAAATGAGAGTTTTTTTAAGACGCGGTAGTTAATTTTGTACGCAATCGAGGCACACAGAACGCCAATTAAAAGCCCGTAAAGCAGTTGATGTTTAAGATAATAATAGGGCTGGCCAAATTGGTCCAGGCTTTTGACGTTGCTGGCGGAAGACAGCATAACTAGCCCCAAAACAATTAAAATAGTTACGGCGCCAAGCAAGATGTAATCTGGATGATGGGATTTCATGACAGTATATTTTTCCTACCTCATTATTTTAACGCGCGCGCCGCCTTTTTGAATTCGTCTCCCCTCTCAAACTCATGCCGGAATAGACCAAAGCTAGCACACGCCGGAGAAAGCAACACTGCATCCCCTCTTTTGGCATACGCCGTGGCCGCCCGCACCGCTTTCTTCATGTTGTCAACACGCTGTATTTTTAATTTTTTGTTCCTAATTTCTGCCCTTATTGTCTTCTCCAATTTTTCTGTGGCAGTTCCCGGCAAGAGAATAACCGCGCGTACCTTTTTGGCGACCAGCCGAGCTAATCCTTTAAAATCAAGTTTTTTATCCGCCCCCCCCGCAATCAAAAACAAATTGCCGCCCCTCGCCAACTGGTTAGTGATAGTGATAATAGCAGCAATCGCAGCGTCTGGAGTCGTGGCGCAGGTATCATTGATATATTTTACACCATTGGCTTCTAAGACAAACTCCATTCTTCCCCCTAATCCAGAAAATTTCCGAAGGGTTTTTTGAATATTAATCTCTGGAACATCAAAATGTCTGGCAACTTTAACCGCCGCAGCAATATTGGCTAAATTATGCTTTCCCGGCAAATTCGTCTGATATTTTCGCGCATCTCCGCTTCTGAAAAAAACAGTTTTTGAAACTGCCTCACCAGCAAATCCACTTACTATTTTATCATTTTTATTCAAAAATAAGTAGTCATCCGGAGTCTGGTATTTAAAAATGATTTTCTTCGCGTTTATATAGCCGCGCATGTTTTTGTAGCGATTGAGATGGTCGGGCAAAATAGTTGTTACAACCGCGATATGCGGGCTTTTTTTATGTTTTTGAAGACCCTCTAATTGCCAAGAAGACAATTCTAAAACTACGATTGATTTTTTGGTAAGACGCGGCAGTTCTAATAAAACAGACTTGCGGATGTTTCCCGCCAAAATCACGTTTTTGTATCTGGTTTTTAATAACTCGTAAATCAGCGTCGCGGTCGTTGATTTGCCACGCGTACCAGTTACCCCGATTACCTGCGCCGGACATAATTCCGCCCGAAGGGTGGCCGCCCGAAGGGTGGCAAAAAAAATACCCACGTCGGTGTCAATGGGAACATTGTGCTTGCGAGCTATTTTAAGATACGGCGAGTCGTCGGGTACGGCTGGATTTCGGATGATCAGATCGGCTCTCGCGAAATCTTTGCCCTGGTGTTTGCCTAAAACATACTTAATCGGCAAACCCTTGAGTTTTCCAAAAGACTTCCCTAGCTGTTTTTTTGTCCGTAAATCTGTAACAGTTACCCTTGCTCCAACGCTAACAAAAAACTTAGCGGCTCCCACTCCCCCTCCATGAAGGCCAAGCCCCATAATAAGCACTTTTTTATTTTGGAATTTTTTTGTTGTCAGAATATCCACGAGCGATTGACGCATATTTTTAGATGTGTTTCAATAGAAAGAAACTGGAGGTGCTGTTGATGCCGTCGATACAGAGATTTTTACTTGCTATGCTGGTTGGGCTAGTGGTGGCAACTGTTTGCAAAATAGCGGGCGCGCCGCTCCTAATAGGCCTAGTGCTTTCATTCTGCGCCTACACAATCGTTTTCTTTAAGATAGAAAAGTGGCTGTGGACGAAAATCAAAAAAAATTTTAAGCGCAGTCACGCCGGAAGTTAAAACTTCGTTCCGTGAGCCTAATATGGTCACGGATTTTTTATTGCTTCCGAACTTAATTTTTGCCGAATGTGTAGTTATTTTATAATCTGATCTAAGAATGCCAATATCAACCCCAGAGACGCAAAAATACCCGAGAGAATCCAAAAGCGCATGGTAACTTTGGTTTCCGGCCAGCCGATAGCCTCAAAATGATGATGGATTGGGGTAGACAGAAAGATTTTTTTGCCACGGATTTTTTTAGACAAAACCTGGATTATGACCGATGCGGATTCAACAACGGGAATAAAAGCGATAAGCGGCAAAAGCAAAAACTGATTAGTCAACATGGCTATAACGCCGAGGGTAACGCCTAGCCCCATGGCACCGGTGTCGCCCATAATGAATCTTGCCGGATAAATATTAAACCATAAAAAAGCTATCAGGGCGCCGATGATAACGCCGCAGAAAGCTGCTAAATTATAATGGCCCTGGGAAAAAGCAATCGTTCCGTAGGCGCCATAAGCCACCAAAAGAATACCACCCGCCAAACCATCTAACCCATCAGTTTCATTAACGGAAAAAGTGGTGGCCACGATGATAAAAACAAAAACAAGAATATACCATAACCCGATGTTAAAATTTCCGATGAAAGGAATATGTATTAGGTCCCACTCCAATTTCACATAAAACCACCAGGCCCCGATAAACGCAATGGTTGCGTACAATAACAGACGTTGCCGCATCTTCAGTCCCCCACCCTTGGGACCAACATGAAAAATACCCAGCAAATCATCGGCCATTCCAACAAGCGCTGAAGCAACCAAAACACCTAGGGGTAAAAACGTTTCATTGCGGCTTAGAAAATTAATCTGGTCAAAAAACCCATCAATGCCAATTTTTGAAACTAGCCAGGAAATGACGACTAAAAGTAGGGTTGTACCCCAAATTAAAATCCCGCCCATAGTAGGCGTTCCCTCTTTTTTCTGATGCAAACTGTTAAAAATTGGCGCACCATCAAACCTAATTTGCTTGCCAAGCCGGTATTTATATAAAAAATGCGTCAGAGCCGGAGTCCAAGCCATGGCGACCATAAAAGATATCGCGGTTAAGCCTAAAAGGCGCGCGACCTGAAAAATATCAGACAAGTTTCGTACAACATTTAGCGTATAACGTATAACAATTTTGATGCAGTACTGGTTGTTATAAGCTGCGTGCTATATGTTTTGTAATTTTTACCATCCGTAATGTTGTCGTGTCCACTCGACAATTTTATCCGTTTCTATAAATCGCGTTCCGACGTTAGAGCCAAGCAACGCAACGATAAAATAGTCAGCTTCCTGCGGAGCTTCCGCAATTAATATCATGCACTCCCCCGCTTCTTCAGTATAACCGGTTTTCCCTCCGACAACACCCTGAGTTCTATTCAATAGTTTATTTGTATTTTTAAGATTGTGCTTAATTCGCTTATCTGCTGAAAAAACGTCCGTTTCGTTGGTGCCGAGTATTTTTTTTATCAGGGAATTACCAAGATTGGCGGCGGTTAGCTTGATTAAGTCTGAAGCGGTAGAAACATTGTTGGGATTCAGGCCGGCGGGATCGGAAAAGCGCGAATTAGCCATACCGATTTTTCGCGCCATGGCACTCATCAACTCCGGAAACGCTGCGCTGTTTGAAAAACGGCTTTCAACCGTTTCGGCCAGAGCCGTCGCCGCATCATTGCTGGAATCCATCAGCATTATATACAAAAGATTTTCTACGGAAATTTCTTCATTGACAACCAATCCGCCCATTTCTCCATAAGTACTGACAGCGGTTTTGCTTATTTTCACTTTTTCAGAAAGAGGTAATTTATCAATCACAACCAGAGCAGTCAATAGTTTCGTCAAACTGGCGATTGACAAAGGCCGGTCAATGTTTTTTTGAAATAGAATACGGCCGTTTTTGGTCGCCGCGATAGCTGCCTTGGCGGTTATGTCCGGCGACGGCGCATCCTCGCTTTCGGGCAGCCGCTGAAAAGGAACCGCCTCTAATTGCGAATTTTTATCCTCCTTTCCAAAGAAAGATAAGATACCCCGCATATCACCGGGGGCTTCGTTGCTTAGTTTTGAGTCAAGAGTAGCGGCTGTTTGGACGCTGGCGCTGTTAGGCTCCAAAGAAAAATCGGGGTATTTGTGGCTCATTTGCGCGCCTAAAAATACGCTGAAAGTAATTAAAAAACTCGCAAGAAGCTTGGAAAACATAAGACAATTTTGCGGCCATCTACTTCTTCGCAACGGAGAAACCGCCCCTTAAAAACTCTTTGTTTAATTTTATCAAACTTGCCGGAGAAATTTTAAACGAAAATTCGTATTTTCCGGCATTTATGAAAATCTTTACCTGTTTCACCAAAGAATTATCAATAAAAAATGGCAAACCATAAAATGCGCCAAAAGGCGGAGTCGCCCCGATATCAATTCCTTCAAAAGTTTTTTTCATCCACGCCTCTTTAGCAAAGTCAATTTTTTTGTATCCTTTCTCCCCCGCTTTTTTGCGCTGCGCGTTGAAAGACGCCAGAACCTTTTTCTTGTCTAGATTTTTATTCGCCGGAATCAATCCCAGCGCGTAATTTTTCCCATCGAGCACGATTGCCACAGTTTTCCCCACTATTTGCGGCTTAACGCGCAAAGTCGCGGCTTTATCGTGCGCCGTAAAAACTGTTTTAT
>PFOG01000015.1 GCA_002792395.1 Candidatus Portnoybacteria bacterium CG_4_10_14_0_2_um_filter_44_20
GAGGCAGCTGTTCGCGAACCAGCTAAGCATGCCAAATTTTAAAATACCCCAAGAGTCCAGAATAGGGTGGCATTATACATTTTGTTGACGAGGCCCTGATAATATGATACTGTCTTGGTAACGTATCAATCATTGAAAATCAAAAAAAGGGGTGAAAGAAATGCCAAAGGGCGTAAAAGAATTTTCCGAAAAAATGGCCAAAGAGGGGTATGCGCTTCTCGGCCCTTGCCGTAAGTATCGTGAAAATGACCGGGTATTGACCGAAGAAGAAATTAAGGCTTATGTTGTGGCCACTCAGGAACGGTTTAAGGCTTCTTGGGACAAAATAACCAGATTGATTCTGACAGCCGGCGCCGCAAGGCTCTATTTCGAAGGTCCGGCCGCTGAAATTTTTGGCGAAATTACTAAAGATGATTTGGTAGTTGCCTATGATCTGGATTTTGACGATGGAACTTCTCTCAATGATACGCCAACGGTGTTTATTTATTGCAGGGTTAAACGGACTGACGAGGTAAATAAAATAGTAAATTAGGGGCAAAAAATACGTCCCGCGTGTTCCGGGCGTTTTCTTTTAGGCCTTTTAAAATCTTGTCATTGGGCAATTTTTGTGAGAGAATAAGGGAAGTAATTAAATAAGGCACGATTGATGTTTGGCGCCTGCCAAGGGTTATTTTTTTGTATTATGGAAGAGAAAGCGCCGCGGATAGAATTTTATATTTTAATAGATGGATCACCAAGAGTTTATAAAATTATATGATGAAAATGTAACCGGCATCTACCGGTATATTTTAATACGCGTTAGTTCGAAAGAAGCGGCGCAGGATTTGACTTCCGAAGTTTTTTTGCGGACCTGGGAATATATCGGCCAGTCAATGGCGGCCAGGGAAACGGCAGTCAGTATTCAAATCAAGAGTCCGAGAGCTTTTTTCTATCGGGTGGCTAAAAATTTAGTGGTTGATTTTTATCGCGAGAAAGCCAAGGCGCCGATTTCTCTGGACGAATTAGAGGTGCAAATTCCCGATACTGAGAACAATCCTGCCGAAAGAACTAGTCTGGCGCTAGAAATGGCTCCGGTTCAGCGCGCGTTAGCCGGGCTTAAAGATGACTATCGCGATGTGATCATCTGGCATTATCTTGACGATCTGAGCGTGCCTGAAATAGCCGACGTTTTGGGCAAATCTGAAGGAGCGGTTCGGGTAATGTTGCATCGTGGCTTAGGGTCGGCCAGGCAGCTGATTGAGAGCGGAAAATAGAGTGCCCGAGATCAGTCCGAGATCGTATCTCGGACTGAATAATTAAGCTGTAATAAATACGCCGGTTTTCCGTCTTTATATATGTAGGGGTAACTCCCTTTAAAACAATGGACGAGAAAGAATTGATCAATAGAATAAGGGCTTTGAAAAAAATCCAGCCGGACGAGGCATGGGTAATTTCCTGTCGTGCGCAGATAACGCGACGGGTTGAAAGCGCTGGCGAGGCCACAAATTGGAAATCCAGAATTGCTGAGGTTTTTAGCTTCAATCAGCCGCTTTTTCAGCCAGCCGTTATTAGCTTGGTTGCTTTTGTTATTTTGGCGGGAATTGGCGGGTTAGCGATTTTTAATGCCCAAGGTAGCTTGCCGGGAGAAAACGCCTTTCTTTTGAAGGTTTTTGCGGAAAAAGCCCAATGGCAATATACAGCTTTAGTTGCTGATGAAACCGCGCAGGTTAAGCTGGGAGCCGAAATGACCGACCGGCGCGCTCAGGAATTGGCGCAGATTATGGATAGCTCTTCAGCGCCACAGGATGACCAGGTCAAGCAAGCGGTTGACCAGATCCAG
Source organism: Candidatus Portnoybacteria bacterium CG_4_10_14_0_2_um_filter_44_20 (assembly GCA_002792395.1). GTDB lineage: Bacteria > Patescibacteriota > Minisyncoccia > Portnoybacterales. The sequence goes on from PFOG01000015.1 coordinate 1,820, forward strand.
CTTCAGGTGGCGAGCGCGAAAGAGAACGTTTCAAAACTAAAAGAACAGATTGGCGCCCAGAATGGAAATCCGCGAAAGATAGCGGAGGCGGCAATGGCCGTTCGGGACAGTAACGCTAAGGTGAAAGAGATAATGGCGCAGGCGCAAAGCAGTTTATCGGAAAACCTATCGGAAGACAAAGCGCTGGCCTCGAAAATTTCCGATATTTCCGATATCACGTCCGAAACAAATGATCGGGTAACGGAAATTATTGATTCGGTGGAACTAATGAAAGGCGATGTCGGGGTTGGAGAGCAAACAGCGACTACTTCCGAAAAAGCCGGAGTGCCGGAAATCGAAACGACGACGCCCGAATTGTTGCCGTAATTATTTTGTTTTTAAAATTCCTATCCGTCATGCTGAACCCCGAAGGTGTCATGCTGAACTTGTTTCAGCATCTCACGCGATCCCGAAATAAATTCGGGATGACAAACGCTGGATGATGTTGATATAATGTTTTTTAAGACAGCTAATTTTACATCACGCGTTGAACATATTTTATCCACAGCCAACCGTTTGATTCTTTGTAAAAAAATTGATAAGCTGAAAGTAGAGAAATATTTTTTTAAAAGGGAAAGGGCGCCTTTTCTTTTTTGGCGGTTTATCCCGTACCTTTCCCGTCTCAAGACTGTTGAATTTTGCGGACAGAGTCGCAAGGCGTTTCGCTTTATGGCTTTGACAGATGATAGTCTTGGGCTGGGAAAGGTCCGGGATTTGTTAAAAAGGAGATAGCGCCGGCTGTTATGTCGAATAACAGTTTTGAATCCCATCCCGCCCAAGAGATCATTTTTGCCGCGAGGCAATGATGATTTTGAAAAGTGGGACAAAGGTCGAATAGAACCAAACGTCTTGTGAGATATTTTCCTCCTCCCCTTAGATGAGGGGAGGATAAAGGTGGGGTGCTGATAAATAACAACACCTCCCCTCGGTCCCCTCCTCAGCTGAGGAGGGGAGGAAGAAGAAAATTTCACAAGAAAGTCAAAATTGGTTCTATAAAAAAGTTGGTCCCCCGAAGGGGGACAGGAATATAAATCTGTTTCCGTTCTTTTTTCAAAAAGGGCGGAGGCGGAAAAAAATAACAATGAGTACCAAAACAAAAAAGACATTGACAAAAGTTGCCTCAATCGCAACCTCGGGCGCAACAATCCTGTTGCTTTCCGGCATTTCAATGTTGGCGCCAGCGATGGCGGCTACCTATACCAATGGGACCCTGTTAAAGGGATCCACTGGCGACATTTGGGTAGTTAACAACAATTTGAAATCACCGGTTCGCTCAATTGAGGTATTCAACAACTCTGGCTACGATTGGAACGCGGTCAAGACGGTTTCCGATTCGGCTTTAACTGCCGTTTCAGCTGCCACCTTGGTCAAGACAGCCGATAACCCGGATGTCTATCGTTTGGAACGGAATTTCACCCGTAAACTGGCTTCAATCGAAATCTTCAATTCATATTCTTTGGATTGGGGCAAAATTTCCGTTGTCAGCCAGCCGGTGATGAATTCTTTCTCCTACGCGCCAATCTATCAGTACGGAGCTGACCTTTTCTGGAGAGATTCAAGCAATATTCTCCACCAATTCCCGACAATGGATTTGTTTACCGGCAACGGATATAACACTCGCGATTTGATTCCGGTAAACGACATGGAGTATGGCAGTTTCGCGATTGGCGAAGCTATCAGTTCTGCTCCATCAACCCCGGAAACTCCGGTTACCGGCGCCCTTTCAGTCGCTTTAGCGGCCGATACTCCGGTATCAGCCACTTTAGCTAACGATACCGATCTTGGTTCGGCGGTGGCTGATATGGCTCACTTCACCTTTACCAATGGCAGCGGCGCTGACATTAAGGTTTCCCAGATGAAAGTTAAGAGACTGGGCGTTTCCGGCGACACCACTGTTGGTAATCTGTATTTGTTTGATGATTATACCCGTTTGACCGACGAAGCGACTTTTTCAACTGGCGTAGCCAGCTTTAATGACGCTTCCGGCATCTTTACCGTTCCGGCTAATTCTTCCAAGACTATTGCCGTGCGCGGTGATATTGCCGCGGATATGTCCGGCCAGACGATCGGCATGAGCCTGAACGCGGCGACCGATATCGTTTCCGATGCGGCTTCCGTCAGCGGTTCGTTCCCGATGAACGGCAATCTGTTGAGCATCGTTGATTCTACCAGCGTGGCTGACGCCACTTTTGGCACAGTTAGCCCTGGCGCCAATGCCGCTTTGGAAGCGCAGACCGAATTCACTGCTTGGAGCGCCACTTTGGCCGTTACCAATCAGGATGAGAATCTGGAAATGATTCGTTTCAGCCAGATCGGCTCGATCTCTGCCGGAGACTTTACCAACATCAAGTTGAGAATCAACAGCGTTGATGTCGCGACTGGCGTGTTGGTTACCGGCAAGACCGGCCAGGATTTGATCTTTGATTTGCACAACAGCCCGATAGCATTTGCCAAGGGCGTAACGAAGACCATTTCCGTGGTTGGCGATATTGTCGGCGGAACCAGCAAGACTTTGCATTTGGGCCTCGACAAGAAAGCTGACGTGATGTTGAAAGACGCTGGTTATGGCAACTACACTTTGGTTACCTTCAACCCCGACGTCGCCACAGAGCGGGCTGGCTTGCAAACAATCTCTACCGGTACCATCACAATGACCAAGAGAACCGATTCGGCAACCAGCAATCTGACTGTTGGCGCGACCAACCAAAGCTTGGCTAAGTTCGATATTAAAGCCAATGGCGAGGAAATCAAGATAAACACCTTGAAAGTGCAGGCCTATATGGCTGCGACCACCTCAACCACTACTTATATAAAGAACGTATCTTTGTATTTGGATGGAGTGCAGGTTGGTAACACCGCCAACATCAAGGTGGCGCTTGGCGCTGCTGATACTACCCTTTACACGAGTTTCAGCATCTATCAGAAAGTCGCAGCCGCAGCCACTAAGACTTTGGAAGTCAAGGGTGATGTTTATACCTGCGCGACTTCTGCTTGTACTGCCAATATCGCGGCTACAGGCGACCAGATTCAGATTAAGATCCTGGGCAGCGCTAATGAAGACAATGCTCAGGGTATGATTTCGGCGGCAGCCATTGACGCTCCCGGTTCATCCGTTAGCGCCAATACATTGACTGTCGGTACCGGCACCCTGTCTCTGTATAAGAACACCGCTTATGGCAATCAGACAATTTCTTCTGGCGGCCTTGTCAAGATGGGTTCTTACAACTTGCAGGCTAACGCCTATGACACGGTTAATATAAGCGCCTTTACCGTTGCTTATGTAAACGGGGATGGTACTATTGCCACTACCAAGTGGTCCAATATGTATCTTGTCTATGGCGGCACCACCAGTTCGGTCAAGGGCACGATGACAGCCAGCAACATCTTCTCGGTTAACACCTCTTTGGCGGCTAACGCGTCAATCCAAATTGATGTCTATGCCACCTTGGATGCCAGTGTGACCAGCGGCGCTGCTTCAACCACTATGGTTGTAACCGCGACCAAGGCGACCGACGGCGCTGATGCCAGCGCTGCCGTGCAAATTGGTCAGAATGTTACTGTTGCCCCGGCCAGCCGAAGCGTTGCGATTGACACTGTTATCCCGTCAGCTATCGTTGTTGGCGGCACGCAGAATGTTGAGATGATGGATGTCCGGGTTAAGTCATTGCACGCGCCGAGCACCATTGACCAGATGCGGTTGAAGTATACAGTCGACGGCGATGCTGATGTGAACGCTTTGGTTAGCTGCAAACTGAATTATCCGACCGAGAGCGGCACTCTTGAAACCGCTTACCAGTCGTTTATCTTGGGTGGCAGCGATTACTACGCGACTTTCACCGGTATGACTATGTATCTGCCGG
>PFOG01000142.1 GCA_002792395.1 Candidatus Portnoybacteria bacterium CG_4_10_14_0_2_um_filter_44_20
ATGCGAACGATGCAAAAATGATCAGTTTGCATTATTCGCATAAAAGTTCGCAAGATTCGCATTATGGTTTGGTGAATAAAGCAAATAATCTGAAGAAATACCAGGAATTGTGCCGGAAGACCGCCAAGAAATTTGACGACGCGGATAAAGAAATTTTGACCTGGGGTTTAGGCATTGCCGGAGAAGCGGGCGACGTGGCCGGCTGTATCAAAAAAACAGTCAGCCATAATAACGACCAGCGGGACGGCATCAAAGAAAATATTGGCGATACTCTTTGGTACGCTGCAATGATTTGCAATTTTTTTGGTTGGGAACTTGACGAGATATTGAACGAAAACTTTAAAAAACTTCAGGCCAGATATCCCGAAGGATTTTCCGAGGCGGCGGCCAAAAGGGGAGGCAAACGGATTGACTGGAACGAGAAAAAGTAAAATTTTATTTTTGTCATTCCCGCGAAAGCGGGAATCCAGAGCCGGTAATCTTAAATTATAAGCGGGCTTGGTATAGTGGTATTACAACGGTCTCCAAAACCGTTAACGGGGGTTCGATTCCCTCAGCCCGTGCACAATTTTTGTCCAAATTTATAATTTGACTACAAAAATTAGTGTCCCGCCGAAGCTTCAGCGTAGGAGGCTTAGCGAAGGTGGACCATCCTCGTTTTGCTTGCGAAAAACCGCTCCACGGGCGGTTTTTTGGTTGGATCCGGTCCGCGCCTAAACGGCTCAACAAGATTTCCCGTTGAGCCGTTTAGGTTGCCCCGCAGAATCACGCAGTAGCTCTACGGGGTGCCCGGCCAGCGCGGCGATTTTTTGTTGAAGGAAAGTAAAATTTGGGGTAAGCTAAAAACAGATAAGATTTTTAATTGTTCAAAATAGATTTTAAAGTATATTCGAAGTAGACGCGAATTCTAACAGGGGCGTAGATTATGAATCAAGGCGGAATTAAAAAATTTCTTGATGATTTTCAAAACAAAAGGGAGCGCACGATTGTTATTGTTGATTTTGGCAATGTAGAGAAATGGAAATACGGATTGGGTTGGCGAATGGGCGTCCGAGAGCTTGCGTCGTTAGTTAAGCATTTTACTTGCGGCAAACGATTTCTCCGTCGGTTTTATTATGGAGCGGATTATGGTCCGGATGAAAAATCAACAACGCTAACTGACTGGTCAAAATATATGCTCCGTACCGCCGATCTCAACGGCTTTGAGGTTATAGACAAGCAAGTGAAGTACATACACAGCCTTGATAATGTGCATGGCTTTGAGAAAAAGTGTGATTTAGACGTTGAGATGGCAGTTGATCTTATTCGTGAAAGAGGCAATTATGACAATATCGTGTTATTTTCTGGGGACGGCGATCTAGTAACGGCACTGAAATATCTCAATGATGAGTATGACAAGAAAGCGATAGTTATGAGCGCTCGTGGCCACATTGGGAGAGAGATTATTGACGCCAGGCGAGACGGAGTAGTGAGCGAGATACTTTACGCGGATGATTTTGAATACCGGCTAAATATGGATAGATTCCGCAAAAATAGATAAAAAATCAAAAGCCCCGCCTTGCGGCAGGGCCTCGATCAAAATCCGTGCAAGCCTTTGCTTACATCCTCAATATACGCTTTTTCGATTAAAAGTCAATGAATTTTATCCACAACGGCCTGCTCGGCCATTTTTTTGTTTTTTGCGGAAAGCCGCCGGAGGAGCGGATTAACGCCTAAAAATTCAACGGCTCAACGGGATTTCTCGTTGAGCCGTTGGGGGATTGGCCATCTCGGCGGTTCGTTGACGTATCTATATCGTTTTAATTTTTCCGATTGAGGTTTTTTGTTTCGGGTGGTAAGATTAGGCGGGAACCATGAAATTGGTATTCGATGAAAAAATTGCCGAAAGTTACAAAAGTGCCTCACAAAAGGCGCGTGTTTTAACCGAGTGCTGGGTTGATAATGAAATTTTCTGCCCGAATTGCGGATGTTTAAATATCGATAAATATCCGAGTGGCCGGCCAGTCGCCGATTTTTACTGCGCTAATTGTCGGGAAGACTACGAATTAAAAAGCAAGCAAAACGGAATCGGTATGAAAATTGTTGATAGCGCGTACCGGACCATGATTGAGCGGTTGTCGGAGGCCAATAACCCCAACTTTTTCTTCTTAAATTACGATTTAACAAATCTCGCAGTTACTAACTTTTTTGTCATTCCTAAGCACTTTTTCGTGCCGGAGATAATCGAGAAACGAAAGGCGCTTTCGCCGACCGCCCGCCGTGCCGGTTGGGCCGGTTGCAATATTCTACTCAATCATATTCCCCAAACCGGCAAAATATTTTTTGTCCGTGATGGGCGAATCGAGCCCAAGGAAAAAGTGCTTGCCGACTGGAGGAAAACCTTGTTTTTGAGAGAAGAAAAAGAAGTTTCGGCCAAGGGTTGGCTGCTCGATACTATGAGATGCGTTGATAAGGTTGGCAAACGCGAATTTACGCTTAACGATGTATACGGTTTGAGGATGAATTAAGCCGGCTGCACCCGGAAAACAAACATATAAAGGATAAAATCCGCCAGCAGCTGCAAGTTCTGCGGGACAAAGGTTATCTGGATTTTGTATCCCGTGGTATCTATAAAACGATATGAAACTGAAAAATTTTATTAAAAAACTGGAGGAGATTGCCAAAAAATATGGCGATAATGCGGAAGTTGTTATGGCCGATAATATTCCTGTTGCAACTCCGGCTTTTCGGGAAAATTATTCCGGTAACGAAAAAGTGATAATAACCGACAAAGAATAAAACATGGAAATTTCTCTCTCGCCATTTTAGGCGAAAATACTTTTGCATTTCAACCCACTCTGGCGGGTGTTTGTGATGTGCAAGGGATACGGCGAAGACTATGAAAATTTTACCGAGCTGGTTTGGGAAGACGATAAGCATCTTGATTTTAACGACCGCCAAACCTATCCCGAATTTCAAATATGGATTATTTAACCCTCCAAACTCAATACGACAAAATCTATTCCTATTTCAGAACCACAACCGAGCCGCTCGATTCTTTGGAATGGGATGGTCGGGTTTTACGTGTTTGGTATAAAAATTCAATTGTTGAGATTTATAGGCATGCCGATTTAACGAAGCTGATAGAGGGCTTTTAAGCGATAAACGCTTGCCGTCGGCGAAAATAAAAATTGTGGAGGGAGAAAAATAAATTTATGAAAGATTGGAAGGAATCAATTTCTTCAACTCTCAATCCAATGTTTGCTGATTGGAAATCAGAAAAAGAAGAAAAACTGAGGGCGGACAAAGCGGCCCTCGACAAGATACTTGAAATATTTCCCCAAACGGCGACAAGGTTTTTTATTGACGATCTATTCAATGGTTACTATAGAAGATATTTTCTCAAGAGCTTAGACGAATATGAAAGGCTATACAAAGAGCCAACTTCTGTCTTTTTTGATAAAAAAATAGAGGGTGTCCGAGCGGATTTCAATAGTGCTTTCGGCGACCTTTTGAGTTTTTTGATCAGTCATTTTTTTTGTGCTTCCTTGGACTCGGATTTTTTTTCTTTATATCCAGACCTGAAAGATAGTTCAAAAGAAAAAGATAGACATTTATTTGATCGCCGGCTGAAAGAATTGCGGGAGATTCTAGATAATTTCGAAGATAAATATAATATTTTTTTGAAAATAGCCAAGGCGAGGCTGGTCAAACATAATAGATTTGATACTTGTTGGAAAAAGACATTTCTAATATTAATAATTATTTCGTTAGCATTGTTAATTGGCATCGGAATTGGCAGAAGTTCTAAGCAGGTGCCAGTCGTGCCGGATGGTGATTCCGTGGTGAATAATGAGAAGGACGCTATTTCGGAGGACGAAAATGAAAACAGTAATATTGTTGCGGGTGAGAATCTGATTAGGGGCGATTTGGTAAAAGTTACGCGCGTTGTTGACGGCGACACGATTGAAATAGAGGGCGGCGAAAAAGTCAGATATATCGGGATTGATACGCCGGAAACGGTTGATCCGAGAAAGACGGTTCAGTGTTTTGGCGTGGAGGCCTCGGCAAAGAATAAAGAATTGATTGAAGGAAAAGAAGTTCGTTTGGAAAAAGATATAACCGACAGGGATAAATACAATCGGCTGTTGCGGTATGTTTGGGCGGACGACACCCTTATAAACCTTGAGTTGGTCAAACAAGGGTTTGCTTATTCCTATTCCTATCCGCCCGATATAAAATATCAGGATCAATTCGTGAAAGCTCAAGGAGAAGCAAGAGAAGCCAAGCGGGGATTGTGGAACGCGTGTCAGTCCGATTCGAGAGTGCCGGGCGATATATCATTACCCGTCCCGGAAGAAGAGCCGACTGGAAGTTGTGTGATCAAGGGCAATATTAGCGCCTCTGGCGAGAAGATTTATCACTTGCCCGATTGCGGTTCGTATAGCAAAACACAAATAAATGAAAGCCGCGGTGAGAAATGGTTTTGTGCCGAGACCGAAGCCCAAGCCGCCGGCTGGCGCGAGGCTCTAAATTGTTCGTAAAAAATTAGCGAAATAAATTCATGGAGCTGTTTTTTGCCAAATGTGAGAAAAGAAATTTTAAAAAGATACCGCGCACGTATTCTGTAAAACCATTGGTCAAAGCCGGTAATTTTTGCATCTTTCCCGAATTGGCGATTTTAGAATATTTTAAGAAAAAAGGATATAGGGGGCTTTGGGTTGATGCTTTTCATAAAAAATATTGGACGAATTGCGATAAAAAATGCTCTTTTGATGAACTGGAGAGTGATTGTCAGAAGATTGTTAGGGGGGTGGAGGAATTAAATAATGGGAAAATAAGCGGTTGCCGGGATTTGATTATTTGGAAAGGAAATAAAATTAAATTTGTGGAGTCTAAGGGTAAACCGTGCCACGATAAAATCCGCAAAAGTCAGCTTGATTTTAAAAATGGGTTGATGAGCGCAAAATTTAAAGAAAAAGATTTTACCATAATTGAATGGGATTTTTTAAAAGGTAATTTAGGAAAATAAATTTATGGCTAAAAATATGTTAAATATGCTCAAAAAAAACATTGGGAAATATCAGAAAAAGCAGGATTTGGAATTGAGGGTTCAGCCCCGCGCGAACAAGATAAGAACCAGTTCCAAGCAGATCACCGCTCTGTTGCGCAGAAACAATATTAAACAGGCCAAGGAGTTGTTTGTTGAAATAACGTGCGACTGGAGGTCAATTAATAAGGCAGCCAACGACAGCCATGATTTATTAAATTTGTCTTGTTACAAAGAGGCAGCCGAAGAATATGTAGAAGCGCTGGCGTATTGGAGTTTTTTGGCGAGTGTTGATTTGTCTATTCCTGAATTTGTCAGAGTGGATACAGAAGAGGTGATTTCGGGGATTTGCGATTTTACGGGGGAGCTTGTTAGGAGAGCCATCACCGAGGCCAGCGCGGAAAATATTGATAAAATAATTACATATAAAAAAATAACAGAAGATATAGTCGAAGAATTGACTAAAATCCGGCTTGGAAAAAAGATGCGAAGCAAATATGACGATGCCGAGCGAAATTTAAAGAAGTTGGAAAATGTCATCTATGATATTAAAATGAAAATGATTAGAAATCGAAGCGAAGGCGGCGCGGGCGAATAGAGGCTCCCACTTTATCATTGGTCTTGTTACAACATT
>PFOG01000025.1 GCA_002792395.1 Candidatus Portnoybacteria bacterium CG_4_10_14_0_2_um_filter_44_20
GAGGGCAAGCGTGAGCGTCCCGCTCACAATTTTGCGAATCCATTTTACCTTAATTCCAGATGCTGAAATAAATAGAAAACAAGTTTTCTGCAAGCAAACAGCATGACGATTTGGATAATTTTGTAACCATCTCGTTATGCATTACGAATTGATTTCTTTAATCCGGTTATCAGCTTGTGAACTATTACGGATTGGGTGGCAATCTGGCTGAATTCTTTGCGATCAATATACTTCAAATCTCTTGCAATTAATAATTGATTCTGAATTTCTGTAAGCGAACCATGCGCTATGGAGTAAAATTGATATTTCTCTTTGCCGGTTTGCCTACTGAACCCTTCCGCAATATTGCTAGTAATGGAAATTACCGCCCTGCGCATCTGAATTACAAGGCAAAAAATTTCTTTCTTAGGAAACTTATCGGTTGCTTCATAAACCATTAAAACCAGTTTGTGCCCTTCGCGCCATGCGTTGAGATCGGTAAAAGATTTTATCTTCGCTTTATCAGCCATAGAATTTCCGCATTATACATGCTACATGATACTTGATACTTCTATCGGTTATTCCGTCCAGCTAAGCTCGATTTTTCGACTCGCTGTCTGGTATCTGCCCAAAGAATTTATGAGCGGGCCTGCCGTCTTCGTTGCGATAAACGATGCATCGTTGGATAATTGCATACTCGTCGTGCCGCCGCCCGCCGCGCCACACTCAGATTCAATCTCCTGCCGCACCTGATACAAACATTTTTCTGCGCCAGCGTCAGCCGCGTAAAGCGCTTCGGCCGAAAAACCAACTGCCCGCATGGTTTTGATTTGATTAAGGACGAGGGCAGAAAAACCAAGGCCAATGGTCAAAATCACGGCCAAAACTAAAACAGCCAGAATAATAGCGGTTTGGCCTTTTTGATTGGTTTCTACCATAGTCATCCTTCTCATTTTTATAATTTTAGTTTTGTCATCGCGAGCGAACAAGGTAAGCATGGCGATCTCGTTATAATACCACGGGATTACTTCGCGGAGTTTATCCTGAGTTTAATTGAAGG
>PFOG01000141.1 GCA_002792395.1 Candidatus Portnoybacteria bacterium CG_4_10_14_0_2_um_filter_44_20
AAAGTGTACCATAGGAGAGTGCATTTTGTTGCGGTTTTGGGGTGGGAAATTGTATAATAGAAAGAGGTGTGCTTCGTAAATCGTACTTCATAATTCATAAATCTTTTTAATGTACAACTATTTTTTCTGGCACTATACGGACGGGACAAGAGAATATTTAGAAATCTGGCGGAATTATCTCAGGTTTTTCTGGCGGTTTTTTTCGGTTAAGCTGTTGCTTAAAACTCTTTTTTGGCCCTGGAGGCGGGATGTTACCCGGCATGGCCGCGGCTTTGACCCACAGGAATTTTTGCAGGTGGCAGCTTTTAATCTTATCAGTCGTTTCATGGGCGCGCTGGTTAAGCTTGTAACGGTTGCTTTTTGCTTTTTAACGGAATTGTTGATATTTATTTTGGGTCTTATCTTTTTCGGCGTTTGGCTGCTTTTACCGGTTGTGGTTTTAGCCTTTTTGCTGCTCGGTGTCAGGAGCCTTTTTGTTTCTTCTTTTTTTAGCGCTTTAATTTGTTTTGTTTTATCCGGTTTGCTTTTTTGGCTGCCCGGTCTTTTCTATTCCATCAGCCAGAAGAAATTTCCATCGGAGCTTTCATTGGCGGAGATGATGAAAGGGGGCTGGTTTAATTTGGTTTGGGTCAGAGTAGGCGTTGATCCTGAACGGGGCCGGACGGTCAATTCCGATGAATTGCCGAATTTATTGAAAGAAAAGGATATAACCGAAGATGAATTCAATCATGTCGTCAGTTGGGTGGCCAGGCAATACGAGGAAAAAGAGAGAAAGAAAAGATTTTGGCGCGAGGAAAACCTGTTGGCCAAACGGGGCATTGGCCAGGATTGGATTTATGGCTATTCGGTTCATCTTGACGAGGTTTCAAAAGAATTAAATTTTATCCGTGGAAAGGAATATCATTTAATTGGGCGAGAGAAAGAAGCCGAGGCGATTGAACGGGTTTTAGCCCGTTCTGAAGAAAACAATGTTTTGATCGTTGGCGAGCCGGGCGTGGGCAAAAAGACTATTATTAAAAAGTTCGCGAAATTAATCTATGATGGCCACGCCTTGCCGGCTTTAAGTTATAAGCGGGCTCTGGAGCTGGATATGGGCGCGTTAATGGCCGGTTCGGCTAATGTTAGCGAAATGGAGGCTCGTTTAAGGATGGTTTTGGATGAAGCGACGATGGCTGGCAATATCATTTTGGTCATCGATAATTTTAATAACTACGTCGGATCTCAAACTGGTGTCGGAAAAATTGATATCTCGGGCGCTTTGATGCCTTATTTGGCCTCTCGCCATATCCAAGTTATTGGCATAACTACTTACGACGGTCTGCATAAAAAAATTGAGGCGGTTCCCGGATTGTTAAAGTATTTTGAAAAGGTGGAAATCAAGGAATTAGAGGATGATAAAATGCTTTTGGTTTTGGAAGACGTTGTTTCTTCCATGGAGCAGAGGACGGCCATCCGCGTAACTTACCGAGCCTTAAAAGAGATTATTTCTAAGTCCGGCCAATATTTTGCCGATATTGCCATGCCGGAACGGGCGGTTGATCTGCTAGATGAAGCCTTTATTTACGCGGCGAGTAAAACGGCGGATAAGATTATCGAGTCGCGGCATGTTGATGTAATTATTTCCCAGAAGACGGAAATTCCGGTCGGAGAGGTGGCGATGGCAGAGAGGGAAAAACTTTCCCGGTTGGAAGACATTCTGCATCAACGGGTCATCAATCAGGAAGAGGCGGTTAAGAGCATCGCTTCGGCCATGCGGCGGTCACGGATGGGCGTTGCCGAAAAGAAGCGGCCAATCGGCTCATTTCTATTTATGGGGCCGACCGGGGTTGGTAAAACCGAAACAGCCAAGGCGCTGGCCGAAGCTTATTTTGGCAAGGAGGAAAGAATGATTCGGCTAGACATGTCCGAGTACCAGAATCTTTATGATATTAATCGTTTGATCGGTTCTTCAGAAGAAGAGCTGGGCTCTTTGAGTACCGCTGTCCGCGAGACGCCATTTTCTCTGGTTCTTTTTGATGAGATAGAAAAGGCTCATCCGAATATTTTAAATCTATTTTTACAAGTTTTAGACGAGGGTTGGTTGACGGATTTTGCCGGTCGAAAAGTCAGTTTCAGAAATACTATTATTATCGCTACTTCCAATGCTGGCGCCGAGTTGATCAGAGAAATGGTGGGGCAAGGACTTAATTTAACTGCTGAAAAAGAAAGGCTTCTGGACTTTTTGCAGTCGAATAACATTTTTAAGCCGGAATTTATGAACCGTTTCGACAGAGTGACGATCTTCCATCCTTTGTCGAAAGAGCATCTGATGAAAATAGCCGGATTGATGCTTGGGGGTTTGAATAAGCGATTGGCCGAACAAAAAATAGCTGTGGTGATCACTGAGCCATTGTTGGAGAAAGTTGTCGAGCTTGGTTATGATCCGCAATACGGCGCCCGGCCGATGCGGCGGGTTATCCAGGATAAAATCGAAGACCTAATCAGCCGAAAAATCCTGGACGGAAGCTTGCAGAAAGGACAGAGTATCGAAATCAAACCGGAGGAAATTTAGAGAAAATCCAAAATTAACCCAATTTACCCGATTCACCTAATTTCTAATAGTGCATCCTTGACTTTTTTGAGGTGGTAGTGTATAAAAAAAGGAAAAAAGGAGATATGAGTGGACGCAAAAGAATTTAACAGAAAGTTGAATCGTTTTATTAAAGTCTGTATTAAGATTTTGGTAGTTCTCATTCTGTGGCAGTTTTTAGAAGTCAGCGGTATGCTGGTAAGCCAGGATGTGGCCGTTAAAGCTTTGGAAACGCAGGGTTTTTGTAACGTTCAAGTTATTGATAAGCATTGGATGTTTTTTGGGTGGCACGGCGGCGACAAGGGTGTCGGTGTCAGGTTTGACGTTGTTGCTACCAATCCGATCGGACAGAAGGTAAGCGTTTACGTTTTCTCCGGATGGCTTTTTAAGGCGGCAACTGTCAGAACTAGATAAGCTTTTACTAAGCTTAAAAGCTAAACCACGGGAGGATGAGAGATGAAGGCTTTATTTGGTGCTTTCTTAATGATCGTTGGCGTTGTCTTGGGTATTTATGTTGGTTTATGGGTTATGTTCGCCGGCGGCATTAAATCAATCGTAGCCGGAAGCGTTCTTTGGGGATTGATTAAAATGTTGCTACTTCTTGGGTGTCTTCGTTGTGTCCGACAAAACTGCCCTCGGGCTAGAAGTCGCGCAACGGGTGAAAAATTTTGTTGAATCCGTAGACAAGTTTTCGAAAAAACATCAGAAAAAATAAAACAAACTCCTGGCTGCGCGGATTATACCCGCGCAGCCGATTTTTTTACCGCAACGATTTATCCACAGCTTTTGCAGGTTTTCGGCGGATTTATCAATAATTTGTTCATAAGTTATCCACAGGAAGTTCTTGTCTGCGATAGGGGAAATATCCTATTATCGGCGCCATAATAGCGTCGTTTTTCGCGCTTTTTTGATGAGGCGCCTTTTTTGTGATTAGACACTTTTTGGCTTGACGTGATATTATTAAGGTAGACTTCACTAGTTAGGATATTTTGTCCTAGGGTTTAGATCAAATAGTTTTTCTAGGGAGACCATATTTTTCATCGCCTTGGCGTTGAAATGAGGTCACCCACCTACAGAAAGGCTGAACCTTCAAAATCATCCGCAGTGGAGTCTTTTATTATTAAACCTATTCTAAAAAAACGGCCGCGCGCGGCCGTCTTTTGTTTGAAGCTTTATTTTCGGCAATTTTTTCCTATAGCCACTTCTTTTTTATGAATATTCCCAACAGGACAGAGGCAATCGCGAGAGTAACCGTTATAATAAACCAAAATGCTAACGGCGAGCGCGCGAAAGGAAGCGCGACATTCATGCTGTAGAAATTTATAATGGTTGTGGGCACGGTTATAATGATGGTCAGGGCGGTTAAAAGCTTGATGACCCGGTTTAGGTTGTTGGTCATGATTGTCGCGCAGGCTTCCCGGATATTGGTGATGGTTTTCAGGTTGGCCTTGCACAATTCAATCAGTTGGTTATTGCCAAGAAAGAGGTCCTCGATCAATTCTTTGTCTTCTTCGTATAATTCCAATGTTTTTCCGGCCGAGCTACCGGAAAGGAGATTATTTAGCACGGCGTTGGCGGGGATTAGCGCGGCCAAAAAATCATTTAAAATACTTTCAAAGGTTATAAATTGGACAATCTCTTTGTTGCCGATGTTTTCCAGCTGAACGCCGACGCCCCTTACGTTTCGGCTGATGTTTGTGAGTTGGTGGTTATAGGCAGAGGTGATCTCTGAAAAAATTTGCAGAAAGAATTTCGTCTTCTGTGTGGTGGCAAAGGGGAGTTGGCTCTCAATAAATTTTTTGAAAAAAGATAATGGTTCCTTTGATACCGTGATAACAAAATTTTCCCCGATTGCTGTCAGGAAAGGGGCGGTAGAAACTCTTTTTTCCGGCTGGTGCGGCGCGCGGGTAAAAACATAGCACTTATTATTGTCGATTTCCAGGCGGGGAACTTCATAAGGGTCAATAGCGTCTTTAAGCAAGCCAAAATCTAGGGCAAAATCTTTTGAAAGAGATTCCAGCTCTTCTTCTGAGGGGTCTTCCGCGTATATCCACGAACCCACCTTAAAATTGTCTAAAGTATTTAATTCTTTGTCTTTGATCGTTTTGTGGTAAATTTTTATCATAGTTTCTTATGGCTCATTGATGAATTGACTATAGAGATAATCAAGCTTAAAATCAACGCCCACCAAAAATTTTTGACCGTGAAGCCGGATACCAAACGGGCTGTTAATAAAATCAGCGATGCGTTGATGACGAAGGTGAATAGGCCCAGGGTTAAGATATTGATTGGCAGGGTAAAGAGCAGGATGATCGGTCGGATAATAAGGTTGATCAGTCCCAAAACAAAGGCGGCGACCAGAGCGGCCGAAAAACTCACGACTCTAATGCCGGGCGTTATTGACGAGAGACCCAAGATAACTAAGGAAATAATTAACCATTTGATTAGTGGTTTTGATGGAAACATTTTTTGATTTTTTTTCTTAACTATTGTATCCTAATGATATCATTTTTGCTTTCGTATTCAAAGTTGTTGGTAGGGAATTGGATGGTGAAATCTATTTATTGTTCGAGCTTGTCTAGAACTGTGACGCCCAAAATTTAGCTTCTCCATAAAGTCGAAGAATAAATTTTTGGCACTTCATAGTTTAATAATGCTCAAATTTATGTTTAAAGACATACAAGAAGAAATAAAAAGCGCTCAGCCGCCGACGACTGCCGGCCGTTCTAAAATTCATCTTGGCGCGGTCAGTTTCAACCATTTGGTTTTTTTGACGGCGCAGGCGGCAAAGAGGCCTTATGATTATTTTGTTCAAGAGATTAAAAGTAAGACTATTGTGGGCAAGCGGAGCAAACATCCGATCGAAATCGATGGCGCGGCGATTGTCGCGGCCATGAGCTTCGGCGCTCTAAGCGCTACCGCCAAAATCGCCATTGCCAAGGGCGCGACTCTGGCCGGC
>PFOG01000159.1 GCA_002792395.1 Candidatus Portnoybacteria bacterium CG_4_10_14_0_2_um_filter_44_20
AGCCCATGCTCTTGTAATTTCATCCGTCAATATCGCATATTCCAGCCCTTCTTTCATGCCTCGTTCTTGCCATTCGTCGGTTAATTCCTTGCGCACCTCGATACTTTTCAGTCGTTGATTTATCCATTCTTTTGAATAACCCTTTCGCAAGTATGTTTTTATTGCCCTATCAAAAGCAAGTTCTGGGTCTTCTGTCTCCTCTATTCGTTCATATCCAACTTTTGCCAGCCATAGCTTAAAGGGTTCTGCCTTGGGCGAAGGAATAGATTGGATCAATCTTAAAATAGTTTCGGTATCGGCTACATCGGTAAGGTATTTTTTCCCATCGGGGGATTCTAATTTCAGTTGTCCCACTTTTTGGGACAACTCACTTCCTTCCTGCTTTAGCTTCGTTTTTAAGGCATTCCAGTATTTTCTTGGTCTCGGACTATCGGTCAATATTGCAATGACATCAATAATTGAAAAATACCAAAGCTCTTTTTTTTCGTTCCAAGTACGACGAACCTGTTTTTGTTTGAATAAAATTATTGAATTTGATTTTTTCATGGTTGATTATGGCCATAACTTAAGTCAGCAAACGCTTTCGGTGCTGAATTTAGGCAGTAGTCGCTTTTAATATGTGCTCTGTCCATTTTTTTTGCTTTACCGTGCACTGATGGTTTTTCCCAAGAAGCAAGATTTTCTAGGAGATGGTAGGCATCCGAGTATTGCCGAGAATTATAAGGTGGGTCAATGTATAGAACATCGCAACTTATTTTTCTGATAAGTTGATTTGCATCTTCTTTATATATTTCATTGTTCGCATTATTTTCTGGCTCAAAATCGGGCACTAAAAGACGCAACGGTTGGATGGTGTCCAGTTTCTTTCTGTATGCGTCATAATGGCCAACCGTATTTGCTACTTTATCAACCGCGTATAGCAATGCTGTAATTAAAATAGCTTTCTCGTTTTCATTTTTCGCTATTTCGTCAATCTTTTCTCTTAAGGCCCCAATTTTTTGAGCATTTTCTAG
>PFOG01000166.1 GCA_002792395.1 Candidatus Portnoybacteria bacterium CG_4_10_14_0_2_um_filter_44_20
TGGTCGGTCCTCCTGGCACCGGGAAAACTTTGTTAGCCCGGGCAGTAGCTGGTGAAGCGGGTGTGCCGTTTTTCTCTATCAGCGGCTCTGAATTTGTCGAAATGTTTGTCGGAGTTGGAGCCGGCCGTGTCCGCAGTCTTTTTGAACAGGCGAAAAAAAGCACTCCCTGCATTGTCTTTATTGACGAAATCGATGCCATGGGGCATTCGCGTGGAGCCGGTATCGGGCAAAGTTACGATGAGGGCGGGCAGACTCTTAACCAGCTGTTTACCGAAATGGACGGCTTTGATGTCAATCAGGGCATCATCGTCTTGGCTGCTACCAACCGGCCTGATGTTTTGGATGTCGCGCTGATGCGGCCGGGCCGTTTCGACCGGCATGTCGAAGTTGGATTGCCGGATGTGCGCGGACGGGAACAAATCCTTCGGATTCATACCCGAAATAAACCGTTGGCTGACAATGTCAGCTTGTCTGAGATCGCTCGCGGCACGGCTTCTTTTTCCGGCGCTCAGTTGGAGCAGCTGGCTAATGAAGCGGCGATGCTGGCGGCCAGGGAAGGAAAAAGCCTAGTCGACATCGACCATTTCCGGCGCGCGCAAAGCCGGATCCTTATGGGCGAAGAAAGGCACATCATTGTCTCTGACGCGGATAGAAAATTGACCGCTTATCATGAAGCCGGGCATGCTATTGTCGGCGCTTTTGTTGCCGCCACAAGTGGTGGCGATGCCGTGCATCAGGTAACTATCATTCCGCGGCGTTCGGCTATGGGCGTAACCGGATTTTTGCCCAAAGAGGATAAATATACTTATGCTAAGGCGTATTGCATGGGTAAGATCAAAACCCTTTTGGGCGGGCGGGTGGCCGAAGAGCTGACTGCCGGGATCGAGATGGTGACGACCGGCGCGGGACTCGATCTGAAAACTATGACCAATCTGGTCCGCCGCATGGTCTGCGACTGGGGTATGTCCGATAAACTGCCTTTGCGCACTTACGGTGAGCATTCCGAACAGGTTTTTCTTGGCCGCGACCTTGGCCGCGAACGTGATTACGGCGAAGATATGGCTAAGAAGATCGACGACGAGATCGATCGGATTATCGCTGAGTGTCTGGACGAAGTTAGGTTGATATTAACCGGATCCCGCGATAAGCTTGAGCTTCTTGCCAACGCGCTTCTCGAGAGGGAAACCCTCTCTGGCGACGAGGTGCGGGCGATTGTCGGTGGAGAGGCAGAGAGTGAAGCGCAAGCGGTGCTTCCTATTTTGCCGACGGAGACGAAGGCGGGCAAAAAAGACTGGGTTTTGCGCTGGTTGAAGTATGGTTGGCGCAATCTCTCCGATCTTATTAAGTGGGCAAAAGGAAAGCCATGGAAGCATTGGCATTCATTCTTTTCGCGGCAATCAGTTTCTTCGCGATCCTTTTCTACTTATCGTTTCGATTTTTTCGGGATTTCGAAGCGAGTGAGCGAGAGCGAGAGCGGGAGCAGGAGCAGAAGAAAAAGGAAAGCTGGCTTGCTCGCTACAAAGTAGCCAAATGCGGACATTATGTTGATCTGGGTGACGGGAGCGAACTTGAATATTGCCCTCGTTGTCTGGAGCGGATGTCGAAGCAGTGCGCTCTTTGCGGCCGACCGATTTTCATCGGCGATGCCGTGGGACTGTACGCGCCCCGGAATACTTCCAAGGTTCCGGAATTCGGTAAGGAGCCCTATAGCGCCGTATCGCTGGAATTCGTAGTCTGCCAAAGAGCGGGTTGCGCGAAAAAAGCGGAACCGGTTGGCGTCTGGTCGCCACCGGGAAGAATAAATTTCGATATACAATTGTCCCCCCGCAATTACGCGGGGGGATTTTTAATTAAGTATTTTAAAAGGAGCGGGTTTATGCTTTAATTGATTTATGAAATCATCTCTATCTATCGGGATCGTCGGGCTTCCGAATGTGGGGAAGTCGACGCTGTTCCGAGCCATCACAAAAAAACAGGTTGATTGCGCCAATTATCCATTTTGCACCATTGAGCCGAACGTGGGTGTTGTTGCCGTACCCGACGAGCGGGTTGATAAACTGGTCGAGCTGACCAAGTCGGCCAAAAAGGTTTATGCCACGGTTGAATTTGTTGATATCGCCGGCCTGGTTGAGGGCGCGCATAAGGGGGAGGGGTTGGGCAATCAATTTCTATCGCACATCCGGGAAGTCGACGCGATAGTTTATATCCTGCGGAATTTCGAAAATCCCAATATTGTTAATGTTAATCAGACTATTGATCCCTGGCGGGATAAAGAAATTTTAGATACGGAATTGATCCTGAAAGATATTGAAACGGCTGATAAGATAGTTGGCAGGCTGCAAAAAGATTCGAAGTCCGGAGATAAAGAAATTATCAAAGAGTTGGAAGTAATGGCCAAAATCAAGGAAAACCTTGATGCCGGCGCGGTTTTGTCGGAGCAGGATTTTGATGAGAAAACGCTGAAAATTTTAAAGCCATATCAATTATTGGCCATGAAGCCAAGATTGTATTTATTGAACGGCGAATCCGGAGGGGATGGAGAACGACTCTCCCCCGAGGAGAACCGTTCTCCTAATATTTTGATTCTTGATATTTTATCTGAGTCGGAGGCGGAGAATTTAACGTCCGAAGAACGCGAGGAATTGGGTCTTTCCAAAGAATCGCAGTTGGATGTTTTGATAAAAAAATGTTACGAACTCTTGGGCCTCATAACTTTTTTGACGACCGGACCTGACGAAACGCGCGCTTGGACTATTCAGCGCGGCACCAAAGCTCCGCAGGCGGGCGGGGTCATTCATACCGATTTCGAAAACACTTTTGTTAAAGCGGAGGTGGTTAACTGGAAGGATTTGCTGGATGCCGGCGGATTTCCGAAGGCGAAAGAGCGGGGGCTGATTCGGACCGAGGGGAAAGAGTATGTTGTTCAGGACGGGGATGTGATAGAAATAAAACATGGCTGATAATAATTCAAAATTCACCTAATGTCTCACCCTACGGGCGACCACCCGAAGGGTGGTAATTCACCTAATAAAATTTCTAATTCACCTAATTTCTAATAAAATGCTAAATGAGTAATAACTCTTTGGTTGACCATCTTATTTCTTCCGGTTATCTGAAAACGCCGGAGATAATTGGGGCGTTTAAAAAGATCGACCGCGTTGATTTTGTGCCCGATAATTTAAAATCCGAGGCTTACGAAGACGCGCCTTTGCCGATTGGCCACGGCCAGACGATTTCACAGCCGGCGACAGTCGCCTTTATGCTGGAATTGCTGGAGCCGCGGGCGGGTGATAAAATTTTAGATATCGGTTTCGGTTCGGGCTGGACAACGGCGCTAATGGCGGAAATCGTATCCTCTCCTGTCATTCTGAGTGAAGCCGAGCGAAGCGAGGCGGAGCGAAGAATCTCGTCCGTGAGATCCTTCGGCCTACGGCCTCAGGATGACAACAAAGAAAAAGGTAGGGTCTATGCCATTGAACGGATTCCGGAATTGTGTGAGCTCGGCAGGGGAAATATGGAAAAATACGAGTTTATAAAGAAAGGCATCGTGGAATGTTTTAGCGCTGACGGGACCAAGGGTCTGCCGGATAAAGCGCCGTTCGATAAAATTTTAGCCGGCGCCTCGGCCAAAGAACTGCCTGGGGCGTGGAAAGAGCAGCTGAAAATCGGCGGTCGGATTGTGGCACCGATTGAATGGAGCGTTTGGTTATTTATTAAAAAAAGCGAAACAGAATTCGAAGAGATGGAACATCCGGGATTCGCCTTTGTGCCACTGATAAGCTTGCCCTGAGCGAAGCCGAAGGGCGATTAAAAATTATGAAAAAATTATTTTTAGCTATATATATAATAGTTGCGCTGGTCATGATCCTTGCCGCCAGCGGGTTTTTTTATATCTATCATCAAATTGAAACACCTCTGGCGGTGAAGGGGCAAGATCAGCAGGTTATTATAGAAAAAGGGCTAAGCATTGAGCAGATCGCGGCGAAGCTGGAGAGCGAAAGATTGATCCGCAGCGCTTTTTATTTTGGGGTTTATGTTTATTTTGAGGGTGTTGATAATCTCCAAGCTGGTGAGTATACCCTGAACCCGTCTATGAATATCCCGGAGATCGCAGCGGTCCTCTCTGGCGGTTTGGTGAAGCGCAATGAAGCGCGGGTGACTATTCCTGAGGGATTTACGATTAAACAAATAGATGAACGGTTGGCGCAAGTTGGTTTGATAGAACCTGGCGAGCTTCTTAATTTCGACGCCGGTCCCTTTTTGCCGCCGCCGCCAGAATTGACAGATGGCCTTCATCTACTCGTGTTGGAGGAGGAAGGATATCTTTTTCCCGATACGTATATCTTTGACAAAAATTCTTCCGTGAAGGATATCTGGCAAAAAATGTATGACAATTTTAACAGGAAGCTAACCCCGGAGATGATGATGGAAATTTTAAACCAGAAGCGGTCGCTGCCCGATATTGTTATCCTGGCGTCTGTTGTCCAGCAGGAGGCGCCTTCAATCGAAGAAATGCCGAGAATTGCCGGTGTGTTTTATAACAGGTTAGTTATCAATATGCCCTTGCAGTCTGATGCCACTGTTAATTATGTAACTGGCAAGGGTATGCGCCAGGCTACAACAGAAGACACCAAAATAGATTCGCCATATAATACTTATAAATATAGGGGGTTGCCGCCCGGGCCGATTTGTAATCCCGGTTTGGATGCTATCAAGGCTGCCGTTTGGCCAGAAGCAAGTGATTATTATTATTTTCTTCACCCTCTTGATGCTCCGACAGTTTTTAGTAAAACCGAAGCTGAGCATCGGGCGAACAAAGCAAAGTGGCTGAAATAGTAGCCATACCCCCGTTTGCTTATTTATGATAATTGTGTTATAGTTATAATACTGATAAGTTTTAAAGATTATGCCTGAATTTTCGATCGGCCCAGAGGGCTATATCAAAAAATGGAGGGGGGGGGCATGTCAGGGATGCCCTTTGAGGACCAGGAGAAAATCAAAGATGGCAAGTTGGCCATAGATGATTCGTCTGAAAAAGAACGGCTTTTTGACGAGTGGCTGAGCGAAAGCAGTGAGCAAGCCTCATTGTTATTGAATGAAAAACACAAAGAAATTATATCTTTGGTTGATGGCGCGCTGGCGGAATTTCGCAGGGAAAATGGTCTTTCGGTACCGGCGCCCCAAATTTATTATTTAACCGAAGAACAATGGGACAAATTAGCAGAATTTGGAGAAGAGCCGTTGGAAAAGATGAGGCGGCTTACTGGCCTGTTCGATTGGTGGGAGAACAGAATTTTTGTGAAGTTGACTAAAGAACACGGGGAAAATCGAGATCTGATTAATTTTGTTGGGACAAATATTCATGAAAGATTGCATCAGCTGGCCCATAAGGCGGTTCAATTTAACCAAGACGAATCAGTTTTTTCCATGCCGCGCGCGGGTCTTGAGGTCAAAAATTTAAAAACTAAAAAAAGATATTTCTCTGAGTTTGACGAGGCGGTGATCTCTTA
>PFOG01000187.1:0-371 GCA_002792395.1 Candidatus Portnoybacteria bacterium CG_4_10_14_0_2_um_filter_44_20
GTGGGTTAAGCGGCATTTTAAAACAGTAAATCACCCTTCGGGTGACCACCCGTAGGGTGGCAGTAAACAGTAAACAGTAAACAGTTTATTCTTTATTGGTTATTTGTTTATATAAAATAATGAGTAATTTCAAAAAATCCGGGTTTACCCTGATAGAATTATTAGTCGTTATCGCAATTATTGGTCTTTTGGCGAGCATTGTTTTAGTAAGCTTGAATTCAGCGCGGAATAAGGCAAAATATGCCAAAGTTCAAGCAGAGCTTCAGGAATTTGTGAAAGCGGCTACGATTGCGCAAGGGGAAACCGGAAAGGTTCTTGGGCAAATAACCGGCAGTTATTGCAGTGGGTGCCAATGTCCAGGGTGGACCGGC
>PFOG01000187.1:394-6303 GCA_002792395.1 Candidatus Portnoybacteria bacterium CG_4_10_14_0_2_um_filter_44_20
AGATACAAGTTCTTGCGCGGTTCGGTGGTATAGTGATCTTGCCGCGATACAATCTGCTTCTGGCGTGGGCGGTCTTACGCAGATGAAGCGGGATCCATGGGGCTCGCCTTATGTCTTAGATGAAAATGAACTTGAGGGTGGGGCGTGTAACCATGATTCAATTGAATCTGCTGGTCCAGATGGCGATATCGGAACTGCTGATGACATGTGGTATCCTGGCGGTATTCCTTTTATCGCTTGCCAATAAAACAAATTGAAATTATAAACCTTAAGAAAATCGGCATAAATACAATCTATGACCAAAACCTTAATAATCGCCAATTGGAAGTGTAATCCGGTTTCTGTCGTTGAGGCGAAAAATCTTTTTAAATCTGCCGATGGCGTGGTAAGAAACGCTAAAAACGTTGAGGTGGTGATTTGTTCGCCGTTTGTGTATTTATCTGAGCTTAAAAATGGGCCTAAAGATCAGGGGTCAGGGGTTGCTCTTGGAGCGCAGGATTGTTTTTGGGAACAAAAAGGAGCCTATACCGGCGAGGTGTCGCCTGTGATGCTAAAGAATTTGGGATGCAAATACGTGATTGTCGGCCATTCGGAGCGCAGGAAATATTTTAACGAAACGAACGAATCTGTCAATAAAAAGATCAAGGCGGCTTTTGAAGCCGGGCTAAAGCCGATCTTCTGTGTCGGGGAGAAACATGACGAGAAAGAAATTATCAAAGAGGTTCTGGAAAAACAGTTGTTTGAGGGCTTGGCTGGCGTGTCTGCCTCAAAAATATCCGACTTAATTATTGCCTATGAGCCGGTTTGGGCGATTAGCTCGGAAGAGGGCGAGTATTGCTCGCCGGAATACGCGTTCAGCGCCAACCTAATTATTAAAAAATTTTTGTTTAAAGAGTATGACAAGACTGTTGCTGATAAAGCAAGAATCATCTATGGCGGCAGCGTTGACGGCAAAGACGCTGGTTTATACATTAAGGAAGGCAAGCTGGCTGGCGTTTTGGTCGGGAAGGCAAGTCTAAATGCAATGGAATTTGGGAAAATAATCAAGAGTATGGATGCAATTTCTAGTTAATCAGGAATAAAATTGATCTAATTGACCAAATTTCTAATTATTCTAATGAAATCCCAAACACCAGCGCTTAATGTCTAAATTTTCTGAAAATTGGGATTTGGTCATTGAGATTTCTTTAGATTAATTAGAGCAATTAGAACAATTAGGCTAATTCCATGAAATCTATCCGTGACATAAATGTCTCTAATAAGCGCGTTTTGGTTCGTGTTGATTTTAACGTTACCTTAGACAAGCAGGGTAATATAGTTGATGATTTTCGGATTAAGGCGATCTTGCCGACGATAGAATATTTAATCGAAAATCATGCCAAAGTTATTTTGATGTCGCATCTTGGAAAACCGGACGGACAGGTGGTAGAAGGTTTGAGATTGGATCCGGTGAGGGAAAAATTAGCGCAATATCTTAATTTGCCGATTATCAAAACTCAAGACTGTATTGGCGAGGCGATCGTAGAGCAAGTGCTTAAGTTGCTTCCCGGAGAAGTTTTGCTTCTGGAAAACTTAAGATTTCACAAAGAAGAAGAAGCTAACGATAACAAGTTTGCCGGGGAATTGGCAAGGCTGGGCGAAGTTTATGTCAACGACGCTTTTGCGGTTTCTCATCGCAAGCATGCGTCGGTGGTGGCTATTGTGAAGCACTTGCCCGCTTATGCCGGTTTGATTTCGGAAAAAGAGATAAGAATTTTAAGTGAGGTTTTGGAAGATCCGCCGCGGCCCCTAGCGGTAATAATCGGTGGCGCCAAGATCTCGACTAAAATTAAACTGATTAAGCGTTTTCTCGGTTTTGCCGATAATATATTATTAGGTGGAGCTTTGGCCAACACGGTTTTGCGCGCGCAGGGGATGGCAATCGGCAAATCGCTTATTGAGGAGGAGATGGTTGGCGAAGTCAAAAGTTTGCGGCTGACCGATACTAAGTTGCATATTCCTGTTGATACGGTTGTGTCGGCCGATAAGACGGGCAAGGGGAAGATGGGGGTGGCGCCGGTAGGAAAAATCGGCGGCGACGAATTAATTTTGGATATCGGGCCGGAAACCGAAAAACTTTTTGGCGAAGTGATTAAGAGTGCCAAAACTGTTATTTGGAACGGGCCAATGGGATTATTTGAGGTCGAGCAATTCGAGCACGGAACCGACGCGGTTGCCCGGGCGATTATCAGTTGTTCCTGCCGTTCGGTTGTTGGCGGCGGGGAAACCACGGCTTTTTTGGCTAAACATGGTTGGGTTGATAAATTTTTTCATGTTTCAACCGGCGGCGGAGCGATGCTGGAATTTTTAGCCGGCGAAAAATTGCCGGGAATCGAGGCGTTGAAGTAAGAATTAGGATTTATGATTTACGATTCAAGTTAATTTATCGTCATTTTGAACAAAGCGGAGAATCTGTTAATCGGAATCTTTGTATATGGTATTTTTCGTTTTGGGCTCGATGATGAAAAAAAGTGGAATCAGATATTTCAAAAGAGAATATTGAACCGGCCACTGAAGCCGATCGAGAGTTGAAGTCTTTCAAATTATACCATGGCCCAAAAGCGCCCTTGTTAATAAAGATATTCGCTGGACTAATGTGGTTCGGCGCCGGCCTAATGATATTAGAAGGTGTTGTCGGATTGGTATTTTTCTCTTTTTCGCCGATTCAGAGTTTCTTGGTGCTTGGTTTGGGTCTTTACGCCGCTTATGCCGGTAAATTAATGTTTGACGCTAAGCGCAAAGCTATTTATTTCGTTTCGGTATTTGTTGGTATATTGCTGATAGCAGGGTTCATAAGTTTATTTTCAACGGGGTTGAGCAATATTTCGATAAGCGATGAAAGCATAATTTCGATTCTTTATGGCTTGCTTTTAGTCCTAATTATTCTTAAATACCGCGACAGTTTTGTTAATTGATTTTAAGCGGGTTATAAAAAGTAGATTTTTAAAATGCGCTGGAACATTAAATCCAAAGTGCCGGAGACATTCATCAAAAAGTTTCCTGAGTATCCGCCGCTGGTTTTACAGCTTTTGTATGACCGGGGGCTGGACACCCAGGAAAAGATAGATGAATTCTTTAATCCAGATTATTTGGGGGATCTCCACGATCCTTTTTTGATGTTGGGGATGAAAGAGGCGGTGGGGAAAATTTTGAAAGCAATTGCCAGAAGGGAAAAAATTGTGGTGTTTGCTGATTATGATTGCGACGGCATTTGCGGAGGCGTTATTCTAGAGAGTGTTCTAAAAGTTTTGGGCGCCAATCTGGGTAATATTTATATTCCCGACAGACATATTGAGGGTTTTGGCTTAAATAAAAAAGCCATTGAAGAGATAAAGGAGCAGGGGGCTAATTTGATCATTACGGTTGATTGCGGGATAACGAATAGGGAAGAAGCACAGTTAGCCGAAGAACTGGGTATGGAAGTTATTATTACTGACCATCATGAAGAGGTGGTTGGAAAAAAGCCAGAGACTATAGTTGTCGATCCCCACCAGAGAGGCGATAAATACCCATTTCGTGAATTAGCCGGAGCTGGCGTGGCCTTTAAGCTTGTCCAGGCGCTTCGACAAGGACATTCGGCTGAGCTCAGTCGAAGCCCTCAGGGTAAACTATCTCCCGAAAATGGACTTGCCAATGGCAATAAAATTCCTGATGGCTGGGAAAAGTGGCTTTTGGATTTAGTCGCTTTGGCAACGGTGGCCGACATGGTTCCGTTGTTGGGCGAAAATAGAACAATTGTTAAATATGGCTTAGTTGTCTTGGCTCAAACAAAGCGATCCGGTTTAAGGGCATTGATGAGGGCGGCAAGGCTTAATCCGGTCTTGAAAAAAAAGGCGACTATTGATGCCGCGAGCATGGACAAGATGGTCTCGCACATCGAGACTGGCCGGTATTCATTCTTCACCAATTTAAGCGGCCATACTTTGGGATTTATTTTGGGTCCGCGGATTAATGTGGCCTCAAGTTTGGCGCACGCTAATATCGCCTATGAGCTTCTGGCAACAGACATGGAGGACGAGGCGGAAAGGATTGCCAACCAATTAGAAGAAATTAACCGTTCAAAGTATGAGCTGATAGAAAAAATAATCTTTGACGCCGAAGAAAAGCTGAAAGAAAAGCCAATGGGCAAAATAATTTTTGAGGCAAGCGACAAATGGCCGATTGGTGTTGTTCGATGGGCGGCTCAACGCTTGAAAGATAAATATGGCCGTCCGGCTTTTCTGTTTAATATCACCGACGGCCAAGCCAAGGGATCTATCCGGAGCATACCGCAATTTAATGTTGTCGAAGCGATGGAGCAGTGCGGTGAGTTGTTGGAAAAATTTGGCGGACATCCTTGTTCTGCCGGTTGTCGGCTGGCCGAAGAGAATTTGGATAAATTTAAAGCGTGTCTGGAAAAGATCGCCGAGGAAAAATTAAAAGACGGCGATCTGGAGCCGACGCTTGATATAGATTATCAAGCCCAGGCAAGCGATGTTGATTGGCGGATCTGCGATCTGGTTCAAGGCTTTGCTCCTTTTGGCCAAGCTAATCCAAGTCCCTCATTTCTATTATCGGGTGCGGAAATAGCCGGCCTTAAAACGGTAGGCAATGGTGATAAACATCTAAAAATGGAATTGAAATTGAAAATTGACGGCGGAGAAAAGAAAATCGGGGCGATCGGTTTTAATCACGGAATAAAATGTGAGGAGTTAAAAATAAATGATAAGGTGGATATAGTTTTTGAGTTTTTGGTCAATGAATGGAACGGAAACAGAGAATTAGAGCTCAAAATAATTGATATCAAACAAAAAATCTAACTAATTTTTATGAAACTAATTATCTATACCGATGGCGGTTCGCGCGGAAATCCCGGACCGTCGGGGGTCGGGGTTGTGATCTGTGGCGAAAAGGGCGGGGCGCTCAAAAAATACGCCGAATGTCTGGGGCAGAAAACAAACAACGAGGCCGAATACGAAGCGGTTATTTTGGCGTTGAAAAAAGTTAAGGCGCTATACGGCAAGGGAAAAATAAAAGCAGCGGCAATAGAGGTGCGGAGCGATTCAGAGCTGATAGTAAAGCAGTTAAACCACGAATATAAACTTGAGCAGGAACATCTGCAGAAATTATTTATACAAGTCTGGAATTTAATGCTTGATTTCGGCGAGGTTAAATTTCGCCATATACCGCGGGAACAAAACCGGGAAGCGGATAAATTGGTAAACAAATGTTTAGACGGGCAGGTTCGGCCAAAGTCCCTACCAGGATTTTGAGAGCTTGACCAAAACACGATTAGCTGTTATTATTGATTACGTCGACAAGTTCTTAATAAGGAGCAAGTAAGTGAGACAATCGCCCCGCAATACTGCGGGGAGGAAAGTCCGGACACTCCCCCGTAATTTTTGCGGGGAGCCGGGTAGCGGCTCCGACGCGCGAAAAAGGTCGGAGCCCCGACTTTCGGCGAAAGCCGAAACGTCGGGGGTAACGCCAGCACGCCGCAAGGCGAGAGATGCGAACAGAGACGGTTTAATCCGAAAGGATTAGACTATCCTGAGTAAAATCAGGATAAGCCTTTGGAATAAATTCGGGGCTTGCTCCGAGCGAAGCCGAAGGGTGAAACGGCTAAATTCTTACCCGAGTGCAAGGTTAAACCTATGAGATATAAAGCTTTTATCTCATAGACGAAAAGTAGACCGCTTGAGCTCAGCGGTAACGTTGGGCCCAGATAGATGATTGTCTCCCCGCAATCCGCCGTTTGGCGGATGCGGGGAACAGAATCCGGCTTACGGCTTGCTTGCTCCTTATTGTGAGCCGAAAGCTCACGCAAGCTTCGCTTAATTGTGAGCCGAAAGCTCACGCAAGCTTCGCTTAATTGTGAGCCGAAAGCTCAC
>PFOG01000035.1 GCA_002792395.1 Candidatus Portnoybacteria bacterium CG_4_10_14_0_2_um_filter_44_20
AGAAGCGACGAGAAGAATTTGAATAACGCTCGTGAGAGGCGGGGGAACAACGCCAAAAAATTCGGTCAGGAAGGCAATTCTGAATCCGACAAACAGGAGAAAAAACTCGAAAACCGCAAGCCAAAAGAGCTGTTCTCTCCGTTTTCGTACGACAACGCCGCTGTAGGCGCCCGCGGCGAACAGGAAGAAAATGAAACCGAAAGCCATAAAAGTAAGCACGGCAAGAGAATTTGGCGCGCTACCTTCGGAACGGCTAAGCTCCCAAACGAACACCGCGGCTATCCCCAAAGCTTGAGGGATCGAAGAAATAAGCGGAAAAGATATGACTCTCTTTAAGAATGGCTTCGCGCTGGCAGGGTTTACCTTTTCTCGCGGATGGATCGCCCAATACAAAATAAGGAGGCCGGGCATTCCGATCGTGAAATAATTAATAAGCGTGATATTAAGAGGCGCGAACGGATAAGCATACCCCAAAATGCTTAAAATAACAAACAAGAAAAATCCCAGAAAAGTCTGATTGAAAAAAATACTCGCGAAAATCTCGGTATTCTCGATAATATTGTCCGCCAGCTTCACGCCTGACGGAAGTTCGGAAAAGCTGTTGGTGGTAAGCACCACAGCCGCCAGCCGCCGCGTAGCCGGAGCGCCATCAAACATCGCGATACCAAGATCGGCTTTTTTGATGGCTAAGGCGTCGTTGGCTCCATCTCCCACCATAGCGGTAAACCCGCCTTTTTTGAGCGCTTCCACGATCTTCTCCTTTTGCTCCGGCTGAATTCTGGCAAAGATAGTATACTGCCTCGTTTTTTGCCGAAAGTCGTCCTCGTTC
The DNA here is from genome assembly GCA_002792395.1 of Candidatus Portnoybacteria bacterium CG_4_10_14_0_2_um_filter_44_20. Classification (GTDB taxonomy): domain Bacteria; phylum Patescibacteriota; class Minisyncoccia; order Portnoybacterales. The sequence goes on from PFOG01000035.1 coordinate 830, forward strand.
CATTTTTCCATTTCGGCGCCGGTGATAATTGCTTCGGTATCATTGACTCCGGCGGAGAAAGCGACAACTCGCGCTGTTCCAGGATTATCCCCCGAAATGATGCGGATGCGGACTCCTCTAGCCTGGAAAAAACTGATTGCTTCGCGAGTACCTTCGCGAAGATTATTATGCAGAACAAAAACGGCCAGAACAGAAAGTTCGGCGCCTGGAAGCTCGCGCGGCAAAACGGTTCCCTTTAACCGGACAAAGCAGACAACGCGCTTCCCCGCGGCAGCACGTGTTTCAACCAGTTCCTCGAGCCATTGCTTTTCAGAATTATCGGCCAGATAGGGGAAAAAGGCCTCCGGCGCGCCCGCGAGAACCGTGACGCTACCGAAATGCCCGTCTTTTACCACAACCCCTCCATAACGGCGCCATGAAGAAAAAGGCAGCGTTTCGCCAGCTTCTCCGTTGTATTTCCGGTTAAGGAATTTTTCAATGGCAAGAATTGTTTCCGATGAATCACCTAATTTGCCAACATAGACCGCGACTAATTTCTCCGCGTCTTCTCTTGAAACCCCGCCGGACACCTGCATGCTTTCGACCGCGAGCGTATTTTCCGTCAGTGTGCCGGTCTTGTCCATACACAAGTTCTTAATACGCCCAAGTTTTTCGGTCGCGCCTATTTCTTGCAACAGCACATGCCTTTTAAAAGAATGCAGCGCGCCGTAGGCGAACAAGAGCGCCGTGGCCAGCACCAGCCCTTGTGGCACAAGCATACTGGTCAAGGCCCCGATATTTTTCACTACCAAAGTGGGGAGCTCTCCCACGACCAGGCCGCGAACAATGACAAAAGCAATGACCACCGCCAGAACGTATCCCGCGTATCTGACGACTGTCTTGATCGAACGTTGGATCGGACTTGGATTAGCGGAATAATTTTGGATACCCGCGGTCATCTGAGCGATCCTGCTTTCCTCATAGGTAGTCCTAGCGCGCATTAAGCCGCCTCCAGAAGTAACAATACTGCCCGCCAAAACCATCTCTCCCTCTGTTTTGGAAAACGACCTGGATTCTCCTGTGATGAGCGCTTCATTCACTTCCAGGCCGCTTACGGACACGAGCAGGCCGTCGCACGGTATTTGATCGCCAAGCGCCAATTTAATACTGTCTTCTTTTTGTATTTCTTCCGGAAGCACTTGTTCCTCGGTTCCGTCCTGATTAACCCGGACAACGCGCGCGGCCGTGAGAAAATTTAATTTTTCAAGCGCCAGCCAGGCCTGGATATCCTTGGCAGTGCCAACAATCATGCTAACAAAAATTATAATGCCAAGAAAAAGCCCCTCTTTGAAATCGCCGAAGAAAAACAAAAGGCCGACAACCGCAAAAATAATGAGATTGACGAGCAAAAAAACATTGCGGAATACGAGATGCCAGATCTCGCGAATTTTCCGCCCGTAAGATTGAGACATATTATTTAAAATTCTATCTCAGTTTATGCCTAATTATATCAAAAAATCGCCTCTCTGGCGACAAAAATCCTAACTGTTGATAGTTGATAGCTACTTTTGAATTCGAGATTGGCTGAAGTGCTGCAATTCGAACCATCTCGGTCGCCCTATTGCGGTCATGGCCTTAAACCTTATTTTGACTTCAGAATATCTTTAGAATAGCGCAAAATCGGCTTGAGTCCTAAATGGTCCTGATGCTGGTTAATAACAAACGTAAATGCAAAAAAACGTCTCGATGGCGATTACGCCTCCAAATATGCGCCGGGGGAAATGCGCCGGGGAAACGTTGACTTTTAAAAAATAATTATATAATATTCCGAATACGATACCGACTAGTATTTTAACAACAAAATGCGGAGGAGCTATAATGCGTTTGCTTTATCACGTTCCGATTATTCACGCAATCACAGACTATGGATCGTTGGCATCCAGTTTCGAAGCAGCTTGGACAAGAGATGTCGGACAAGATGTTTTTCAAAAAAAACAAAAACAGATTGAAGATTTCTGGCGGTTGGCTGAAAATAAAATAAATCGGCTGATAAATGATTTTTCGGGGGCGATTATTTATCAGGACAGTTTTCCGGTCGGAAGCCGTGAAAAATTAAGCAAATTTTTCGAGCTTATGATCGTTGACCAACCCAAGAGCCCTAATTTTCAGTTAATTCAAAAACTGTTGAAAAAAGGCGCGATTTTAGAAGGCACGGAAGACAGAAATCTGATTGTGGAACAAGTTGAAATCTATAAAGCCATTGCCAGGGCGGCTACACCCGAGGAGCAAAGGGTAGTTTTAATAGAAACCGAGGAACGTTCAATCGAGATCACAAAACTGCGGGATCAATTCATCGCCCGCCGAATTTACGGCACGCTTCCCAAAAACGGACGAGGATTGATTTTTATCGGTCGCGCTCACGACGTCGTAAGCGAACTGAAAAAACTCAACAATCTAGGGAAAGATAAAATTCGTATTATTTGCCTTTAATTCTTACTTTAAGAAAGAACCCGGGATAAAATCCCGGGTTTTAATTATAATTTAGATTAATTCTTAATATTTTCTTTCCTTAATTTCTTCAAGAGCTGCTTGAAAGTCGCTCGCGGTGATTTGGAGCTCTTCTTTCATCTCGCCTTGAATATGTCTTTCCAGCGCGATTCGTTTCGCGCTGGTGCACATCCATTCAACCATTGCCCCACTGCGCCCTTCCGTGGCTTCTACCAGCCCGTCGATGTTTATTTTTTCGATTTTAACCAGAGTGTTACGGAGGTGAATTTTAATAATTTCGGCACGAGCCTCGGCGTCCGGTAATGAAATTTCATACTGCAAATCAAGACGCCCTGGCCGCAAGAGTGCCGGGTCGACCAAGTCCGCCCGGTTGGTTGCCGCGATGATAAACACGTCGGAGAACTCTCCGGCACCGTCGATTTCCGCCAAAAGCTGGCTGACCGCGCGGTCTGTCACGTCTGAACCGAGATTCCGACCACGAACCGGCGCGAGCGCCTCCGCTTCATCCAGAAAAATAATGCAAGGCTTTGCCAGGCGCGCTTTCCAAAAGAGGTCGCGAATTGCTTCTTCCGTATTACCAACCCACTTGCTTAGAAGCGCCGGGCCATTCACCGCCAAAAAATTGAAATCGCTTTCTGTGGCAACCGCTTTAGCCAATAGAGTTTTGCCGCAACCAGGAGGGCCAAAAAGAAGCAAACCCTTGGGTTGGCGCAAATTCATTTTCTTGATAAGTTCCGCGTATTTCAGCGGCCAAATTACCACCCTCTGCAATTCCCGTTTCGCCGCTTCAAGTCCTCCGATATCCGTCCACTTGACCTTAGCAACTTCAGTAAAACCCTCTCTGATGAGCGACGGTATGACATCGTTAATAATCTGGCAGAATTCATCGCGGCCGACAAACAGATTTTTGATAATTTTTTCTTCTTTCTGTCCTTTTTTTAATTCAGCCACCGCCTGTTGCAAAAGCTTTTGGCTAAGCTTCGCGCAAACGCCAGCAATATCCGCGCCGGTGAAACCATGGGCGCGTTTTGCCAATTCTTCCAAATCAACATCGGACGCCAATGGCATACTCTTCGTATGAATCTGGAAAATCTGTTTCCGGCCCCATTCGTCCGGAGGCAATACTACAATTTCAACATCGAACCGTCCGTGGCGCCGCAACGCGGGATCTAACATGTGGGGCTTGTTGGTCGTCGCGATAAACGTCACCCCATCTTTCTCTCCCGCACCGTCCATAATTGAACAAAGAGTGCTCACAATGCTTCTCTCGGTCTCGTTGACCATATGGTCGCGCTTACCGCCGATTGCGTCAATCTCGTCAATAATAAGTATCCCGTTGGGCCGGACCGCTTCGTAGGGGGCTTTTAAGTTTCCCTCTGAGGCGCCTACGCGCCATCCTTTAATTTCCGACCCCTGGATAAGGCAGACTTTCCGTCCGGTTTGATTAGCCAACGCTTGCGCTAATAGAGTTTTACCGCAACCGGGAGGACCGGAAAGAAGCACCCCGCGGGTACGCTTTCTTCCCAAACGCGTCCAAAGTTCAGGATATTTTTCCGCGCCGTTGATAACTAAATCCAGTTCGGCAATAAGTTCATCCAGACCGCCGATATCAGTATAAGAAACTCCCGTATTCCTGATCTGGCCGCCGGGCCTGCCTTCGTTCAACTTACCGTCCATTTGTCCTCCTTGACCAATCTGATCAAGCGATCTTATTCTCCAACCGCCCGAAGCTTGAAATGGTTCTCCGGTTGATGTTTTCGAGGGTATTGACCTTCTTGGTATCGCCATTATTTCTCCTTTCACCTGCCGTGTATTTATTGTTTTGTTAAAGAAATCTAAGCTATTTGGAAAATAACACATCATATATTTTATTACAAGAAACCCCCTGATTCGAACCGCCACAAAACACAAAAACATCGCTCAATCGAGCGATATTTTGGCAATTAGATGGGACTCGGTTTCTCATCCTCGTCGGGTGATCGCCCGAAGAGGGCGAGAACCAAAATTTCTTGACAAAATCGGAAAATGGCTCCGTTGAGCCGTCTCAGTCGGTCGTCTTCGCTTGTTTGTGTTC
>PFOG01000140.1 GCA_002792395.1 Candidatus Portnoybacteria bacterium CG_4_10_14_0_2_um_filter_44_20
TAATTGCCCCAGCGCCTTAATTGTCGCCTTAGCAATATTAAGCTTATTTTTCGATCGGGTTAATATCTTTGCCGAAATATTTTTAATGCCGGCTAAATCACAAATAGTTCGGACAGCGCCTCCAGCGACTATCCCCCGACCAACAGCAGCCGGCTTTAGTAATACCCGGACAGACCCAAATTTAGCCTCGACCTCATATGGAATTGTTTCATTTTTCGTCACAATCGCAACAATATTCTTTTTGGCCTGAAGGACGGCTTTTTCAACAGCCATGCTCACGTCTTGCCCCTTGGCAACTCCAGTCCCCACCCGCCCGTTTCTATTTCCCAAAACAATAACCACGCGAAATCTGAACCGACGGCCGCCGGCAACTACCCTGGTAACCCGGTCCACGCCCAAAAGCTTTTGCTCGTACTCTGGTTTCTCTTTCGATCTTTCTTGATTTGGTCTCATAAATTTCATATGATTCAAAACTTTTTATTGATTTACTAAACTTTTAACCCGCCTTCTCGCGCACCCTCGGCCAGCGCCTTAATCCGGCCATGATATTTGTACCCTCCCCGATCAAAAACCGCGCGATAAATTTTCTTATCAATGGCTTGTTTCGCCAGCATCTTACCCGCTTCGCGCGCTAACTCAACCTTTTTTAATGACTTGCTTGGCTTTAAACTTAAATCGCTTAAGCTCATCAACACCCGCCCATTCTGATCATTAATCATCTGAACGTAGATGTGGGTATTACTCCTAAAAACCGAAAGCCGCGGGCACTGCGCCGTCCCCCTAACTTTAGCGCGTATTCTTGCATGACGCTTTTTCCTTTGTTCTTTTTTATTCATGAATCGCGGAACGACGCGGACTTTAACCGCGGACTGACGCGGAAATTTTTCAGCGTCGGTCCGCGCAAGGTCAGCGTCAGTCAGCGTATTAGTCTGCGTGGTTCTGCGTATTGTTCTGCGTGATTCAGCGGTTATGCCGTACCTACCGCCTTTTTGCCCGCCTTCCTTCTAACAATCTCTCCCCGATATCTTATACCCTTACCCTTATACGGCTCTGGCTTTTTGAAAGCTCTAATATTAGCTGCTGCTTGACCAACCAACCCCTTGTCTATCCCCGAAACACTGATAACATTCTTTTCGACCTTCAATTCAATGCCATCCGGGACATCAAATTCAATCAAATGCGAAAAACCTAAACTCAAAACCAGTTTATTTCCCTGAAGAGAAGCCTTGTAGCCGACGCCCTCGATCTCTAGTGTTTTTCCAAAACCCTCTGTCACCCCCATAACCATATTAAAGATCAACGCTCGCATTAACCCCCACAAAGCATTCACTTTTTTTATTTTGCCGGAAGGAGAAACGATTACCTGATTATCTTTGATCTCAACACTAAGACCACCGGGAAGATCTCTTGTTAATTCTCCCTTCGGCCCCTTAACAACTATCGTATGGCCGGCCAACCGAACCTCAACCCCCTGAGGAATATTAATTGGTTGTTTGCCAATTTTGGACATGCAAAAATTGCTTACCGTCTACGGACTACCGACTACTGCTTAAATAATGCTGTAGTCTGTAGTCGGTAAGCGGTAGTCGAAGCCCTTTACCAAATCTCACAAAACAATTCCCCGCCAACCCCTGCTTTTCTTGCCTCTTTGTCCGTCATCAACCCCTTAGAAGTAGAAATAACAGCCATCCCATATCCCTGCTTAACCGAATGAATTTCGTTTTTCGTTACGTATAAACGCTGTCCTGGCCTGCTCATTCTCTTTACTCCTCCGATAACCGCCTGCCCGTCTTCATATTTCAAATCGATTTTAATATATTTTTGAATATCCTTCCCCTTCTTTTCGATCTTACCAACAAACCCTTCTTTCTCTAAAATCTGAGCAAGAGACAATTTTAATTTCGAAAAAGGAACCTTGACCGTCTGGTGTCCGACGGCTTGCGCGTTTTTGATTCTTATTAACATGTCTGCGATAGGATCCATGAATTCATATAACATACAGCATGAAACATGTAACATCTTCGAACTTTCCGGCAATTGCGCCCCTTGCGCACATTTTTGTTACATGCCATATACTATATGTTTTATAATGACTACCAACTGCTTTTTTTCACCCCCGGAAGAAACCCTTGACTGGCTAATTCTCGAAAACAGATTCGGCATATGTCAAAATCTCTGATATACGCTCTCTTCCTGCCGCACCTAAAACAACGCCGGACCGATCTCGTTGAAAATTTTGGCTTTCTTTTTAATTTTGCTATTTGCGCTTTTGTGGCCATGAAGCTGCTTACTGTCTACTGACTACCGACTACCGCCTTAAATTGTGCCGTAGTCTGTAGTCAGTCAACCGTAGTCGATTCTATTTTTTTATCGGGAATCCCATTAATCTGAATAATTCTGTGCCCTCTCCGCGATTTTTGGCATTAGTCGCGACACAAACCTCGAAGCCGAAAATTGTTTTGACTTCTTCGTGGGAAATTTCAGGAAAAATGATGTGTTCTTTTATTCCAATAGCCAAATTGCCACTTTGATCGATGATTTTTTCATCCAAACCGCGAAAATCACGGCTGCGCGGCAAAGCAAAATCGATCAAACGCCCCAGAAAATCATACATCCTTTTTCCGCGTAATGTTACTTTCATACCAACTTTCATACCTTTTCTTGTTTTGAAATTAGCAATCGATTGTTTGGCCAAAGTGAAAACAGGCTGTTGTCCGGCCACGGACGCCAGAGACTTCCGAATATCCTCTATGGCCTTTTCGTTGTCGCGAAACTTTCCCGTGCCGACATTAATCACGACCTTGACGATTTTCGGCACCGCAAGATCGTTTCGATAGCCAAACTTCTCTTTCATGGCTGGAATTACATGTTTTCGATATTTTTCTTGTAACTTCATATTATTGTGAGCGGGACGCTCACGCAAGCTACGCTTAATAGAAGCTAATTTACGCCAACTTTTGCGCCATTTTACGCCAAACGTTTCGTGGCGTTTTTTGGCGCGATTTTATGGCGTTGATTGGCCTCTATTTATATTTCCGATTGGCATTTCTTGCAAACCCGAAATTTTTCTGCCCCGGTAATCTTATATCCAACACGCGCCGCCTGTCCGCAATGAGGGCAAATTAGCTTAACATTCGAAACGGCAAATGGTTTTGGCAACTCGACTATCTGTCCCTTCTCGCCAGCTCGCCTCGGGCGCCTATGTTTTTTAACAAGATTTAGGCCCTCGATGATCACCTTTCTGTCTTTTGGCAACGACTTTAAGACTTTTCCTTTTTTAGTCCTATCCTTACCGGTTGTTATTAAAACTATGTCGTTTTTTTTGATTTTCATACCAAAAATTGCTTACCGTCTACGGACTACCGACTACTGCTTAAATGATGCCGTAGTCTGTAGTCGGTAAGCGATAGTCAAAGGCCCCCTATAGCACTTCCGGCGCCATTGAAACAATCTTATCAAACCCCTTTTCTTTTAACTCCCTAGCCACCGGCCCGAAGATACGACCGCCCTTCGGATCCATGCCATCCAAAATTACGGCAGCATTGTCATCAAACCTAATATAGGAACCATCTCGCCGCCTAAGGGATTTTTTCTGCCTTACAATAACCGCCTTAACCACATCACCTTTCTTAACTGCCTTTCGCGGCTCAGCTTCCTTGACCGAAGCCACAATAATATCGCCGATTTGGGCATATCGACGCTTGCTACCACCCAAAACCTTAAAACACTGGATCACTTTTGCTCCACTATTATCGGCAACTTTTAATCTGCTTTGAGGCTGAATCACTAATGCTTGATTTACGAATATCGATTTATGAATTATGAATAATTTATTAATTCCTAAATCTTAAATCTTAAATCGAATAATAAACAACTTGCTAATTCTTATGGCTCTAGACTAGCCTGCTAGTCTAGAGCTTTCTTATTTTTCCTCTTCTTGATCAGATGGCAATTTCCTCACTACTTCCACTACCACCCACCTCTTATCCTTACTAATCGGCTTTGTTTCCCGAATCACAACAGCATCCCCAACCTTAAATTCGTTCTTCTCGTCATGAGCCTTATATCTTTTGGTCACCTTGTATCGTTTTCTATATTTGGGATGCTCCTTCAACCTGGTCGTGGCAACTACCACGGTCTTATTCATCTTGTCTGACACCACTACACCCCGTATAACCCGCCTTTTTTTGTTCATTTTATTTTCCATCTTATAAACACTGATTCTAACGGATACTACCACGGAAACAATTGATCTCTCCGCTACTTCCGTGCCTTTATCCGCTTATTTCGTGTACTTATAAATCCGTTTTATTTTTTTATTAATTTTGCAAAGTTTTATGCCGACCGAAATCTACTGCGCGATCTCAAAACTGGCCAAAAACGGCAGGAACTGGTTTTGGTAAGTAATATCAGAAATAAAGTACTTGTATTCTTTCAGCATTAATTTATTGATTGCACTCGAACCCCTTTACTTTTCATTTCAGGAATTTGAATGATGAAACGATTTGATCAAGAATTTCCATATATTGCTCACTGTCATCAGTGCCTATAATTATCCGCGAATCGCCCATGGGCAGAATGACCGCTATTTCTTTTCTGTCCTCAAAATTATACTCATATTTAATGCCTTGAACTCCATCCAAGATAATATTAGAAGTTGTTTTTTCGATACCGCCGAATGACTTATCGATAAATTCAGGCAAAACAATATTGATACCAATAGGAAAGCTTGAATGCCTTTCATTTGTAGGCACTACCTTTAGATTAAACTCGGAATAATAATTTACAAAATAATTTTCTTCTACTGCCCAATCCTCTGGATACTGGAATTCGAAACCATATTCTTCATTACGATAAGTTTTCAGTGTAAGTGTGCTTGATGTTGTTGCGGCAGATAAAGTGGTAGCTGTCTGCTGTTCTTCGTTATTTGGCGACGAAGTCTCTGTCGTTGGCAATTCTTTCTGCTTACTGAAAAACAGCCAGCCGCAAACAAGACCAACTACTAACAGAATTAGTGCCAAAAGAATGATCCCAACGACAATTTTTTTGTTAAAAAATAATTTCATATATAAAAGCAAATAATTTACTAAAAGTGTTTTTTGTTAGCAATGATCTTGACGAAATCACTGCCTTTTATCAATCGGCCACTGGTTAAATTTCCGGTTAAAAACGCTTTGGTATCATTTGTGGTTAAGTTCAAAGACTGGGTATCGAAATGAAGAATGAGATCGGGATTGCCATCGCCATTAACATCCTCATAGCTGTTTTTAGCCGGTTTCGCTCCGGCGAAAAGAATGCTGTCGATATCCACGTCTTTAGCGTTAAATGGCGAATTGGATAAAACGGCCACTGGCACAACTCCTTTGGAACCGATATTGATGCTATTGGGATCGCTTCCCGGCTTAATATCAATTGAGACTGGGATAAAAGATTCTGTCGTCCCCGTGGTCGGCACGGTTACGCCATAACCGTCGGGCGGAATCTGCGTTATGGGCACGTCTTTGGCCAGAGTTACTGTCTGGTCGCCCGATTGAAACGTAAGGCTATACGTCGCCATTAACGGAGCCCCAAATTTGGGAGCGGCCTTAATAAGATAATCTCCTGTTTTTTGCGTGGGCCAATACACAACATCGTCAGGAAAACCGTCTGGTCCAAGTTCTCTCTCTACATAATATAATTGCCCGGGCACCTCCCGAAGAAATTCCTCGTCGGTTTGGATCAAGGTCGTTGCGGTAATAGTAAAACCGTCGGGATCAGTAACGGCAAGATCGATTGGTGAACCAGCCCGTACAAAACCGCCGATTGCCGGACTAAGAACCACGCGCCTAATATTCTGATCTATCGAAAACCCTGTTCGAATTCTAAATTCAGATTCATTGGCAGGTATAATGCCTTGTTGCGGAGAATATGCCTCTACCATATTAAACGTATTATTATTTACTACAAAATTACCTACGTACATCGCTACATGATCCATTCTGTTATCATGGTTTTTATCAAGAAATAACAAATCACCCGGCCTAAGATTAGCTTCGGCAATCGCTTCGGAATTATGATGATACTGACCGTCAGCGCTTTCATAGCGAATCGCATTATGTAAAAGACTTCTTAGCGGATCAAATGAACGATCAAATGCCCATTCAACCAGACCAGAGCAATCTAGTCCAGCCCCAAAAGCAACCTGCCTTAATTTGTTGTTCCAATAATTATAACCAGTAAATATCTCATCGGACGCCACGTACATTTTCTGCAACGGATCCCATCCTTTACCGCCGAAACTATTGCCATTTCCAAGATAAGGAGCATTGATGACAATTTTCGCCAAATCAGCGGCTCCTTGACCAAGAGATACGACCTCAAAATCAACATTCCCCGGAGTTCCGAATTCCAGCCAGTCGGATTTGTTGCCTTGGCTATCGACCGTCCGCGCCCGCCAATGGTATTGGCCTTCGGCCAGACCGTATCTGACGATCGCAACAACGGAGCCGGAAAGAACGGAGTCCGATGAAACAATCCCGCCGCCGTATTGGCCGGTGAACGGCTCGTTAAACTGGCGGAGCTCTACCTCCAGCCCGACCCGATCATTGTTGGGACCGCCGACCTTCGCCTTGAAAACGACAGCGTTTTTGGTCGTCATTTGACCTTCGCCGATTGGTGTTGTTTCGTCGGACCCGAATTGGTTGAGATCAGAAGGAAGCGGTAATAATTGCTGGGGTGTTATTTCAAATGTGATTATTCCCCAATGGGCTGGCGGAGAGCCGACGCCGGTCTGAAACCAATTTCTGATTTCCTGAATCCGGCTCGTATAAATAATGCCGCTTGTATCATAGATAACGGCGAAATAATGATCGTAGGAAGGCCAAATATCGATCTGGGAAGAATTTCCGGCGCTGCCCAAAGCATGACCGTTGATTATCTGGGCATTGTTATGAATCTCGCCCCTAAACACATCGCCGTAAGCCGGACCGCCTGGCCAGGTATATTGGCTGAGACCCAAAAGGTTTAAGGAAAAAACCTGCTGGCTGCCATCAATAATCTGGGTATTGTTCCACTCGAAACCGATCGACCAATCGGGAGATGTGCCAGCCAAAGCAGATTTCGGCAGCAAAAAAACGCAGGAAAAAACTGCTGCCAGGGCAATGAGGGGTATTAATTTGAGCAAGTTGTTTGTTTCCATAGTCTTGGAATCCCGTTAAGACGGGGGTTCAATGACCATCCCTTATTTTTTAAGGCTTAGCAGATAATATCGTTAAAATTCTTGCAATATCTTTTTTAAGCTGCCCGATTATCTTCAGATTCTTCGGCTGTTTTGAAACCATATCAAACCTTGTCTGCCGTAATTTCTCACATCTTTCCACCAGCATTGTTCGCAGCTCTTTTTCTGATTTTTCTCTAAGCTCTTTAATTTTCATGGATATAATGCGAATTTTGCGAAAACAATATGCGAATCATGCGAACAATTTCGTTGACGCGCTATATTATCTTCTATCAGTTCGCGTCTTTCGCATAGCCATTTCGTATTTTTCGCATTATGCTATCTTTTAACAAGCTTCGTCTTTATCGGCAACTTGTTTCCAGCTTGCCGTATCGCCTCCGCAGCAGCAGATGCAGAAACACCGTCTATCTCAAATAATATTCGGCCAGGCTTAACGGGTACCGCGAAATGGTCAACGCTACCTTTGCCGCCACCCATCGGAACTTCTTGTCCTTTACTGGTAACCGGTTTGTCGGGAAAAATTCTAATCCAAACCTTACCACCCTTCTGGGTAAATCTGCTCAAAACCCGCCTAGTAGCTTCAATTTGCCGATCAGTGATCCACCGCGCTTCTAGTGCCCGCAAACCAAAACTGCCAAAAGAAACCTCTGTTCCCCTAGACGCCTTACCGGCAAATCTTCGGCGCCCTTTATGTAATTTTCGATGTTTTGTTTTTTTGGGCTGAAGCATGCCAATCCGCCGATCTCACGCTGATCCACTACGCTGATTTACGCTAATCCTAAAAATGTACAAATGCATTATTGGATCCGCGATTGATCCGCGTTGCCGATCCGCGAAGTGATCCGCGGTCACTCAAAAATCTCCCCTTTATATATCCAGACTTTCACGCCGACTGTTCCATAGGTGGTATGCGCGGTTACAGCCGCATAATTCACATTGGCGCGCAATGTCTGTAGGGGCATTCTACCTTTCGCCAACCATTCTTTCCGCGCTATTTCCGCCCCATCCAATCTTCCTTTAATCATTATTTTAGCACCCTGAACATCTTTGCTCTGGATAATTCTTTCGATAGTCTGCTTCATTATTCTCCGATAGGGAATACGTCTTTCTATCTGCTCAACTACTGACTGCGCCGCCAAAGAAGCAAAACTTTCTGGCTGCTTAATTTCGGTAACCTCCATGCGCAATTCACGCTTGTCGGCTGCTTTCGTCCCCGGTTGATTAATAAATTTTTGCAACTGCGCGCGTAGTTGTTCAATCCCGCCCCCGCCCCGGCCAATTATCAACCCCGGCTTTGAAGTATGGATGATAACCTTGATCGCGTTAAGCGATCTTTCTATTTCCACGCTTTCCAGGCCCATCTTCACCAAATTTTTTACTATAAAATCCCGAATCTTAGTATCCTCCTGCAAATATTCGCTATATCTTTTTCGATTAAACCAATGCGACTTCCAACCAAGAACTAATCCTGTTCGGAGAGCTGTTGGGTTAGCTTTTTGTCCCATAGAAACGCAGATTGAACGCAGACCCTAAAGCGCCTATGGCGCTACCGCGGATCAAACGCTGATCAAAGTAGATCTGCGTCTATCCGCGTAAATGATCCGCGTAAATCCGCGGCTAAACGGTTTTCCGTCTAAAATTCTTCTTCATAATATTGCCAAATGTTTGCCGGCTAAAAAACCTCTTTTTACTGATCGTCGAACTTTCATATGGCCTCTTTTCTCTTTTCTCTTCAACCAATGATGGTTTTTGGGGCGCGAGAAAGCCTTCGTCAGTTTCTTCTTTTTTAAGCCCGGGGCCTGCCGACGCCCCCATCATTCCATCTTTGACCTTTCCATGTTTTGAAGCCGCCCTTTTTGCAGTTGGTTCTTTTTCCTTTAGGACCAGCGCTATGTGACTCGTTCTTTTCATTATCGGAGAAGTACGGCCAAAAGCTCTCGGTGTCCATCTTTTCAAAACACTTCCTGGATTAACTGCGATACTGGCAATATAAAGATTATCCTTCTCTATATTAAAATTATTTTTGGCATTAGCAATAGCCGAATCTAAAAGCTTGGCGACCGGATCACTTGCTTTTTTGTTTAAAAACCGCAACTGCATCTTTGCCTCAGCGGCATCCATCCCTTTAATCAGGCCGGTAATCAATCTAACCTTCCGCGGCGACATTCTTAGATTTTTTAAATTTGCCTTAATTTCCATTTTGTAAACACTAACGAAACTAATATTTACGAAATGAACTAAATTTTAGTTGTTTTCGTATCTGTATTCGTTAATTTCGTGTTTTTTATTTGCCCTTTTCCAGCTCTCTTTGCATCTTTCCGCCATGCCTGACAAATTTACGGGTGGCAGAAAACTCTCCCAGCCGATGACCCACCATATCTTCAGTAATAAAAACCGCTATATGTTCCTTGCCATTATGAACCCCAAAAGTAAAACCAACCATTTCTGGAGTAATAACACAAGCTCGCGACCAGGTTTTAATAATCGTCTTGTCGCCCCGTTTAAGCTCCTTAACCTTCTTTAACAATTTTTCGTCCACATAAGGACCCTTCTTAAGCGATCTACTCATTTTTTGACTACGGCTAACCGACTACCGCTTACCGCATTCTACCGCCTTGCGGTAGTCGGTAGTCGGTGGTCAGTAAGCAAATCTATTTCCTTCTCTTCACAATAAATTTATTTGACCACTTCTTTTTCCTTCTCGTCTTCACTCCCAAAGCCTGTTTTCCCCAGGGCGTCTTGGGTCCGCGGCGTAAACCGATACCTGTTCTTCCTTCGCCGCCTCCATGAGGATGGTCGCAGGGGTTCATCGCTGAACCACGAACTGTCGGCCTGATTCCCAACCAACGATTCCTTCCGGCCTTACCGATAACAACAATTCCTTGCTCAATATTGCTCAACTGCCCGATAGACGCGCGGCAAATATTTCTTACTTTTCTAACCTCTCCTGAGGGAAATTTCAAGTGAGTATAACCAGACTCATTCGCCATAACCATGGCTGACGAACCAGCCGCTCGCACTATTTTTCCGCCCTGCCCTGGCTGCAATTCGACATTATGCACCTGCATCCCGGATGGGAGATATTTCAACTGTAAACGATTACCGATCTTCTGCGGAGTTTTTTCCCCCGATAAAACCTGATCTCCAACTTTTAATCCTTCAGAGGCTAAAACATACCTCTTCTCTCCGTCGATATAATTTAAAAGCGCAATAAAACAAGTCCGATTGGGATCGTATTCGATGGCCGCCACCTTGGCAGGAATATCAAACTTATCGCATTTAAAATCGATCAGGCGGTATTTCCTTTTGTGGCCGCCGCCCTTATGCCTAACCGTAATCTGTCCCCTACTTCTGCCCACCTTGCGGAGAAAGCCTTTTGTTAAGCTTCTCTCCGGCTTCTTCTTCGTTAACGACCGATAATCTATACCCATCATCCCTCGACGGCCTGGTGTTGTTGGTTTGTATGATTTAATTGGCATTGTTTGTAGAAGCTAATCTATGTACGCCAGCCATATCCGCCAATCTACGTACGCCAAACGCTTCGTAGCGTTTTTTGGCGCAATTCCTTGGCGCTGGTTGGCTTCTATTTTCAGACACCTGATTCTATCTTATCCCCCTCTTTCAGGGTCACAATAACTTTCTTAAAGCCCGGTTTGAATCCTTCGCTTTTGCCCACCCTTCGCTTTTTCCTGGGAATTTTAATTATATTTACATTTTCCACCTTTACGCCGTACAATTCCTGAATTGCTTTTTTTGCTTCCACTCCGCCAGTCTCCGGATTAACTCGAAAAACATATTTATTCTGTACTCCCAACCCAACCGCTTTCTCGGTGATATGAGAGGATCTTAAAAACCTGTACGCCGCATGGCTAAATTCCTTTTTTAGAGGTTTTTTGCTCTCCGGCTCTTTAAACATCGCTTCGCTCGGCTTATCTTCCCTGGTTTCTGCCACCTCGATATGTTTAACCGGCCCATCTTCTTTCTCTTTTTTAATCGTTCGTTTGACCGGCTTTCTAGTCGGTTTCTTTTTATCATCAATCGCTCCTTTTTTTCCGCCAAAGGCGAATCCACCTCTGGTGAAAAAAATATCTAAAATAGCCATTTGAATTTCGGATTTTTATCCTCCTTCGCTGAATCCCCCACCAGTACCGCGGAGAGATGAAACAGCATTTTCTTCATATTCAGCTTCAGAGGATTCCCGCCTGCCATCGCTACGCGAAAGCGTCAGCGGGCAGGTCGCTCCGAAGGAGGAGAAGATACCCCCAGCTTTTTGCGGGGAGCTTCATTTAACAAAAAGTTCTTTTATTTTGCCAACGGCATCTTTTGTCACCACAAAATATTTTCTCTTTAAAATATCGACTACGTTCAAGCTGCCAATGCCAATTGTTTCAAATTTAGAAATATTTTTTACTGCCCTGATAACATTATTGTCTTTCTCTATTAGGGCAATCAATGCTCCTCTTCTAATAATGTCTTCTTTAATTTTAGTCAAGCCGCCAACAACCCTGATCATTTCTTTTGTCTTTGACGATGATAGCTGTAATTTATCCAAAACGATCAACTCATTATCTCGAGCCTTCCCGGATAAAACCGCCAACAACGCTTTCCTTCTCATCTTTTTGTTGATTTTTTTAGAAAAATTTCTTTCCTTGGTTGGCCCAAATGTCACGCCGCCACCACGCCACAAAGGCGACCTGGTTGATCCGTGCCTGGCTCTGCCAGTTCCCTTTTGGCGCCACGGTTTTTTCCCGCCGCCCCTAACTTCCGATCTGTCTTTGGTGTGCGCTAAAACTTGCCTTGCGTTTGCCATTTGCGCTACCGCTACCTGATGAATCAAGCTTTTGCTTCTTTTCAACCCAAAAATCCCATCGGGCAACTGCATCTTTCCAATTTCCTGCCCTTCTTGATCATAGATAGCATATTGCAAGCCTTCTTCTTTCGGGCCAACCAGCTCTTTTTCCTTTTTTATCGGCTCCTTTTTGATCTTTGTCGCTGTTGTTTTTTCGCCCGAAGCGGATTTTGTTTTTTTACTTGTTGGCATAATCTTCACTTAGATTTATCGCGCAAATATTCAAATTTGCCTAGCAAATATCTAATATTTATCATGTTCCACCAAAAATATCTGCCGAAGCAAGACAAACATTGACAATTATCGCTATTATTTTAATAAACCGTCCGCTGTCATTCCCACAAAAGCGGGAATCCGTTGTTTGAAAGAACTATTTTGATCTTGGATTCCTGCTTTTGTAGAAACGACTCTGGTGTTTTATCCCAAAATTTCCAACAAAGCGCCTCGGCTGCCAGGAATCGCCCCCTTGATCGCCAATAAATTATTCTCTGCGTCTACGGCTGCAATTTTCCCACCCTACGGGTGGTCACCCGAAGGGTGAAGATTTTCATATTCCGCTCATATTCTACCTATATTCCGCTTATTTCAAGCAGTGTGCCGCGCCTGCCTGGAACGGCACCCCCGATGGCAATAATGTTGTTCTCCGAATCGACATTTACAATTTTTAAATTCTTGATCGTCACTCGCTCGCTTCCCATTCTGCCAGCCATCTTTAAACCTCTACGCACTCTTTCCGGATACGAAGAACCGATTGATCCTGGCTGCCTTAGGGCATGCTTGGTACCATGGCTGGCCGTAGCGCCTCGAAATCCATAGCGCTTAACCACCCCAGCGAAACCTTTTCCTTTAGATATTCCGCTGACTTTCACCGGCTCGCCTGCCTGAAAAATATCGGCTTTAATTTCTTGCCCGATTTCATATTTTTCACCAGTTTTAAACTCTCTCAGATATTTCAGATTTTTGACTCTGCTCAAATGCCCCTTTTGCGGTTTACTAAGCCTCTTAGACTCCCAAAATCCCACCTGCGCCGCCTCATAACCGTCTTTTTCTTTAATCTTTATCTGGGCCACATAGCATGGACCGGCTTCAACAAGCGTAACCGGAATTACACTGCCTGTTTCGTCAAAAATCTGGGTCATTCCTATTTTTTTGGCTAATATAAATTTTGCCATTGCTGTCGTATAAATTTTTGGAAAAATCCTCTATACTTAAAAAACCGGGATAGCCACGCAGACATCTCGGTTTCTCTTCGTCGAAGAAAAAATGTGTCTCTTTCGGCTATTCAGTTGCCCCCTCTTTCTATCTATAGAGAATTCCGAGGACACTTTGAATATGACCGCTGATCAAACGCTGATCTATTACGCGGAACAAACGCCGATCCAATCTAAGTAAGATCCGCGACTGATCTGCGTATAAGATCCGCGTCAATCCGCGGTTGTTACATTTTAATCTCGATATCAACTCCGGCCGGCAAACTTAAATTCATTAGGGCATCGGTCACCTTTGAACTGGGATCAAAAATATCGATCAGCCGCTTATGAATTCTCATTTCAAACTGCTCACGCGAATCCTTATGGACAAAAGTTGAACGGTTAACGGTGTATTTCCTTATTTCAGTCGGTAAAGGAATCGGCCCCCGCACTTCCGAACCATAGCGCTGCGCCGCCTCAATAATCTGGCGGGCGGACTGATCAATGACCTTATGATCATAGGCTCGGATTTTTATCCTGATTCGCGTCTTGACCTCTTCTTTTGCTTTTTCTTTCGTTTTCTTTGCTGTAGGCATCTTGAAAGAACTATTAATTAATTATTAAGCATAGCTTGCGTGAGCGTCCCGCTCACAATTAATTGATTATTTTTGTTACAGCTCCGGCGCCAACCGTTCTGCCGCCCTCACGCAGGGCAAATCTTTGCTTTTCCTCTAGAGCCACAGGGGCAATCAACTTAACCTTAACGCTAACGGTATCACCAGGCATAACCATTTCGGTTCCTTCTGGTAAAGTAACATCTCCCGTAACATCGGTAGTTCTGATATAAAACTGTGGCTTGTATCCGCTAAAAAACGGAGTGTGTCTTCCGCCCTCTTCTTTGGTTAAGATATAAATCTCGCCTTCAAATTCCGTGTGGGGAGTAACTGATCCCGTCTTGGCAAGCACCTGGCCCCGCTCCACATCCTCGCGTTTCAACCCGCGCAAAAGAATTCCGGCATTATCGCCGCAACGTCCCTCGTCCAAAGATTTATTGAACATCTCAATTCCCGTCACGACTGTTTTTTGTGTAGCTTTCAAACCAACAATTTCCACTTCTTCGTTTATTTTGATTATGCCTCTTTCAATTCTGCCAGTCGCTACCGTTCCACGGCCTTCAATAGAGAATACGTCTTCAACGGCCATTAAAAATGGTTTGTCGACTTCCCGAACCGGTTCAGGAATTGATTTGTCCAGCGCATTCACTAATTCCAAAATCGGCTTTGCCGCCTCGTCATCACTTGATTTAGCCTCCAGCGCCTTAAGAGCCGAGCCACGAATGATGGGAATAGTATCGCCGGGGAACTTATATTTGGTCAAAAGCTCTCTAATTTCCTGTTCGACCAGATCAATCAATTCCGGATCGTCCACCATATCGATTTTATTAAGAAAAACAACCATCGCTGGCACACCCACCTGATAAGCTAAAAGGATGTGTTCACGCGTCTGCGGCATCGGGCCATCCGGCGCCGAAACAACTAAAATCGCTCCATCCATCTGGGCCGCGCCCGTAATCATATTTTTGATATAATCGGCATGACCCGGACAATCCACGTGAGCATAATGCCGGTTAGGAGTTTCATATTCAGAATGATGTGTAGCAATTGTAATACCTCTGGCCTTTTCTTCCGGCGCGTTATCTATCTGACCAACTTTTTCTACTTTGGCGACATATCCCTGATCCTTAAGAAGGCTCAAGACGTGCAAAATGGCCGCCGTTAAAGTTGTTTTGCCATGATCAACGTGACCAATAGTTCCCACATTAACATGCGGTTTTGTTCGTTCAAATTTCTCGGCCATAAGATTTATAAAGGCGCGAAGCTCAAATCCTAATTCTCACTAGTCAAATTAACTTGGTGCAAATTAGTATTAGATTCCGCAATTAAATTAATTAATAACAATGTTTAATACGTATTTTATATGCAAATCGTGCCGCCGTCAACCCCCCCCCGCCCAATTTATACCAATGGTATGTCCTCAACCCTGGCGCTTCCTGCTTCCCGCCGACTACTCCCCGTTATTTCGTCGCCAGATTCCGAAGAAAGCTGCAGATCCATAATTTCACGATTAAGCTTTTCCAGATCTTCCTCGCTTCCGGCAAAATCAAATACATCATCAGCCGGGCCATCAGCCTTTTTATTTAAATTATCTTTGCCCGAATTATCTTTGCCCGAATTGTCAACTTCTTTCGGTTTGGAATTTTCGCCAAAAATTTTCTGATACTCCTCGGGGCTTTGAATAACCAGAATCGGCTTTTCGTTTTCGACGACAATAATATACGCGTTTTTATTTTTTTGAAATATTTGTTTGATTAATTTGAACATGCTAGACGCAGATCAGAACGCAGATCTAAACGGTTCGCTTCGGCGAACCGGCCGCTGAACAAACGCCGATCTCTTTATGAAAAGATCCGCGTTTATCTGCGTGGTAGATCCGCGTGTATCCGCGGTTTACCGCCTTTTTCCCTCCGCTATTTGTTGAGTAATATTATTCGGCACCTCGGCATAATGATCGAATTCCATCGTGAAGTTGGCCCGACCCTGAGTCATTGAACGAAGAGCGGTTGCGTAACCAAACATCTCCGCCAGCGGAACCTGAACATCAATAACTTTAACTCTCGCTATTCCCTCGCCCCGATCTTCTATCTTCTCAATCCGCCCTCTTTTTGAATTCAAGTCACCAATCACATCGCCCATAAATTGTTCCGGAGTGATAACCTGCAATCTCATAACCGGCTCAAGCAAAACTAACTTAGCACGCCTGACCGCTTCTTGTAAAGCGGTTGAAGCCGCAATCTTAAAAGCAATCTCTGATGAATCAACATCGTGATAAGAACCGTCATATAAGGCCACGTCTAAATCCACGAGCGGATAACCAGCTAAAACTCCTTTGTCTATGGCCTCTTTCACTCCTTTTCCCACTGCCGGAATAAACTCATTGGGGATAGCTCCTCCTTTAATTTCATTAAGAAATTCAAAGCCCGCTCCCCGTTCTTTTGGTTCAACGCGCAACCAGACGTGGCCATATTGGCCGCGTCCGCCACTTTGCCTGATATACTTGCCCTCGGCTTCAGCTGTTCCTTTTATTGTTTCCTTATAGGCAACCTGCGGATTTCCAACATTGGCCTCAACCTTAAATTCACGCATCATTCGGTCGACGATAATCTCTAAATGCAATTCGCCCATTCCGGCAATAATAGTTTGCCCGGTCTCAGCATCGCTTCTAATTTTAAAAGTGGGGTCCTCTTCAGATAAACGCTTAAGAGCCATGCCCATTTTTTCCTGGTCAGCCTTAGTCTTCGGTTCAATGGCCAAAGAAATAACCGTCTCCGGGAAGGTGATTTTTTCTAAAACGATCGGCTGGTTCAAATCGCAAAGCGTATCGCCGGTACTGGTTTTTTTAAGGCCGACGGTTGCCGCAATCTCGCCAGCATACATCTCCCTAACCTCTTCCCGATGTTTCGCGTACATTCTTAAAATCCGTCCTATTCTTTCTTTTTCCCCGCTAACAGAGTTCAAAACATAAGACCCGGCAGTAAGACTTCCGGAGTAAATTCGAAAAAAAGTTAGTTGTCCGACATAAGGATCGCTGGCAACCTTAAAGGCTAAGGCCGCAAACGGCTCATCATCTTTGGGATAACGAACCAGCTTTTTGGTTTCATCCCCATCGTCGCATCCCTCAACCGGCGGCAAATCAACTGGTGAAGGAAGATAATCAACCACTGCGTCAAGCATAAGCTGAACACCCTTATTCTTCAGGGCGCTGCCGCATAAAACAGGAATTAGATTCGAATCGATAACCGCTTGGCGCAAAACCCGCTTTAATTCCTCCGGCCGAATCTCCTGGCCTTCCAGATATTTTTGCATCAGCTCCTCGTTCTGCTCAACGATCTTTTCCATAAGCTGCTGCCTCATTTCCCGAGCCTTTTCTTTAAGATTCTCAGGAATTTCTCCCTCCACCACCTTCTCTCCTTTCTCGCCTTCAAATCTAATAGCTTTCATATTTAAAAGATCGACTACCCCTTCAAGATTATCCTCAATACCAATCGGGAACTGCATTGCCACGGCGCGAGGCGTTAGACGCTCGATAATCGATTGAAAACTTTTTTCAAAATTAGCGCCCATCCGGTCCAATTTATTGATAAAGCAGAAGCGGGGAACTTTGAATTTATCGGCCTGATGCCAAACGGTTTCCGATTGCGGCTCAACGCCAGCCACACCATCAAAAACAACAACCGCCCCGTCCAAAACCCGCAAAGATCTCTGCACCTCGACCGTAAAATCAATGTGGCCGGGGGTATCAATTATATTAATCTGATGGTCGCGCCAATTGCAGGTTGTTGCGGCCGCCGTGATCGTAATGCCGCGCTCTTTTTCCTGTTCCATCCAGTCCATCTCGGCCTCGCCTTCGTGTACCTCTCCGATTTTGTGTTTTTTTCCGGTATAAAAAAGCACCCGCTCGGATACGGTGGTCTTGCCAGCGTCTATATGCGCTATTATTCCTATATTACGTATACGGTCAATTGGTGTTTGGCGTGCCATACGACTAAATTCAAAACACTTTTAAGATATTTGAGTTTTGAAAATTTTGATTTATTTGGAATTTGTAATTTTGTGCTTGTAATTTCTGTCTTAATACCGGAAAGGGCAAACTACTAGCGCAAAGATTATTGATTTCCGATTAGCTTTCGATACATTTCCGATATTACTACCATCGGAAATGCGCAAATGCTTTATTCGCATCCGCCATGCGGTGTGTATCCATTCTCTTTTTTACGGCATCACCGGCGTTTTGGCTGGCCTCCAACAACTCTTGCGCCATCTTTTCTGCCATCGGCTTACCCTTTTTCTTCTTGGCGGCCGCGATAATCCAACGGAAGGCTAAAGATATTTTTCTTTCACCCCGAACTTCCCGCGGCACTTGGTAGTTAGCGCCTCCGACGCGTTTCGAACGCACCTCGACTGCCGGCATAACATTTTTTATCGCCTGATCAAAAACCTCCAAAGGATCCTTGGTTTGTTTGGTTAAAATATCAAAAGCATCATAAAGCACTTTGCTGGCCGTTGTTTTCTTACCGCCATCCATCAAGTAGTTGATGAACTTCGCTACCATTACATTCTGATGCCTCGGATCAGGCTGAATTTGGCGTGGAACTGAAGGTCTTCGACGCATTGCTTTGTCCACAGCTTACCGACTACCGCTTACCGCCATTCGAATTGGCCGTAGTCAGTAGTCCGTAGTCGGTTAGCAATTATTTTGGTTTTTTCGCTCCATACTTACTTCTCTTCTGCCTTCTTCCCTCTACTCCAGTTGTATCAAGGACGCCGCGCACAATATGATATCTGACACCGGGCAAGTCTTTGACTCTTCCGCCGCGGATCATAACAACCGAGTGCTCCTGTAAATTGTGGCCCTCGCCGGGAATATAAGCAGTTACCTCTGTGCCGTTGGTCAGCCTAACGCGAGCCACTTTGCGCAAAGCCGAATTAGGTTTTTTAGGCGTAACAGTATAAACCTTCAAGCAAACCCCGCGCTTAAATGGAGCAGGATAACTTGCCGGCTTATTTTTAAGCGAATCAAAACCCTGTCCGAGAACCGGAGCCTTTGGTTTTTTCTTTGCCGTTTTTCTCGATTTTCTCACTAACTGCTGAATGGTTGGCATATTCGATAAAAAATGATTGGATAATTTTAAAAAAAGAAAAATGACACCTGGGTGTCATTCCCGAAACAAGTTCAGGACAGGCTCTGAAATCTTTTCAGAATCGTTTAGCCGCAAACGGAGAAACTGATTCCAGCCACTTCTACCAATCTATCAACAAAAAAATTTTCTGTCAACCCCGTAGAATCACGGCGGATGCCTGATATCTCTATTTCTGTTAATTTATTAAAGTGATTAGCGACCATAGATTAGCGTTAAAAATTCGCCGTAGCTCTACGGGGTCAACGCGCGTAAGGCTCATTTTATTTCTCTTTCGATATCTTCGATTTCTTTTCTTGCAAATTTTTCAGCGTCGTCTAAATCCTTTCTAAGCTGTTTCATAATCTTATCCTCCTCTTTGGTGAGCTGGCGTTCTAATTTTGTTTTCTCCAATAACTTGATCCGGTCTTCGATATCCTCCTTAAGCAGTTTGATTGCCTTGTGCAGCGCCTGTTCGGCTTCCTTCGTCTCCTTGATAATTCTCTTTCTGAAAAGTGAAAATTTATGCCAACCATACCAAAGGAGTATAAGCAAAAGGATGATCAGCGCGATAAGCGGAATCAGGACGGCAAGAGCATCTATCGCCTTCAATCCAATTTGCACCGCTACTGGCTTTTGGACTACCAGTGTTACTTTTTCACTCGGCCCGCTTTTCGCGCCCCGTCCGTCAATAACTTCAGCCCACAGCTTGTAAATGCCGTCTCCCAATCTCTCGTCTGCCACAAAAGTAAATTTCCCGTCCTGGTCGCTTGTAGCCGTAAAACTTTTGGGGTCGTCCTTTTCTCTCTGGAGCCAAATAATCACTTGGCTATTCGGATAAGTTGAACCGCGAACAATCAGGGGTTCTCCGCTTTGTAGTTCTTCCGGATATTCAGTGATTACGGGCGACTTAATCGGTAGAATTTCAAATTCTTCAACAGCCGTCTGGTAATTGCCGGCCCCATCAAAGGCTTGAACCAAAATACTTCTCTTTCCCGGAGCCTGCGGCGGCAAGGTGTAAGGATTACTCTTCGCGATATCGGGCGCGATAGAAAAGAAATCCCCTTCGCCAATCTTGATTTCGTAATAATCAACGCCGGACAAAGAATCAGTGGTATCAAACAAAACGGTTGGCTTGGGATTGTCGGTTTCGTTGCCGTCAGTAAATTTTACTTCAAATGGCTCTGGCGGCTGAGTGTCAATTTGGATTTTAAAATGAGCGACTGGCCCCCAACCGGCGGAATTTCTCATTTTTATATGGAAATACCAAATTCCATCGCCGATATTCTCATAAGACTTAGAGGCGAAAAGGCCGTCAGACACGGAACCCGGATTTGAAGTCGGGCTTTGGCTGAAATAAATACTCACCCCGCTAACACCGGAGGGTACAGTCCAGGTAAATTCCGCGCCTTTTTGAGCATACCATTTGTTCGAATCGGGATGAGTCGGCGAAGAAACCGAAGGGGCGGAGGGCGCGGCAGAAACCGCGGGGGGAGTAGTCGTTTTGGGAACTATCGGCGCGGCTGGCGCGGCGCCCCCGAAGCTAAATTGCGCGTTCCCCAAACTTGCTAAAATGTTCGTTCCTTGACCGTCGTTAGCGAGCACCGAGCCGGAAGAAAAGTTCAGCGCGGCGGAACCGGCCGCTTTTACTTTGAAATTTATCGTAATAAGTTTTCCGCTGGCTCCCATGAACCCGGGGTTAAGCGCGATACCCTCGAAATTAACCATTCCAGCCGAATTTGAAAACGACGGCTCCTGAACCCATAGGCCAAAAATAGAGCCGGTTTTGGAAAGAGAAACGACTTCTAATTGAGTTTTGGGGAATGAAATAACGCCCGATGCCGCGTTCATCGCTTGGTCGGCGCTTGAAACATACACAGTCGCAGAAAACGTCTTGCCGACTTCGTAACTCCCGCTTGAAGGAAAAAAATATAAAGAAGCGGCTTGCGCGACTGACACACGAACCAACGCGAATAAGAACACGAATAAACACAAAAACACTAAAAATTTCGTGTATTTTCGTGTTCTTATTTGTGGTTTTTCGTGTTTAAC
>PFOG01000175.1 GCA_002792395.1 Candidatus Portnoybacteria bacterium CG_4_10_14_0_2_um_filter_44_20
CACAATTAAGCGTAGCTTGCGTGAGCGTCTCGCTCACAATTAAGCGAAGCTTGCGTGAGCGTCTCGCTCACAATAACGGCTTAAAAATGTCAACTAACTTTTATGAGTATTTTTATGAGTCCTCTTGAGTTTGTCGCTGCGAATTTAGTTTATACTGTGATTGCTTTCGGCGGCGTAGCCTTAGTGTTGATTATTGTCAACGCGATCCTTCTCCGGCAAATTATAATCATGCGCCAACGGCTTAAAATTTTCTTCCAGAGCCGACAAGCGCAAGACCTGGAAAGCGTTATCGCCCAGCAAATCAAAAGACAGATAAAAAGTGAGAAAGATATCCAGGAATTATTCAAGTCATCTCGGGAATCGTGGAAACTGATCGCAAAATGCGTACAAAAAGTCGGCGTCGTCCGTTTTAACCCCTTCAAAGATACCGGCAGCGACCAAAGTTTTGCCATTGCCCTCATGGACCTTTCAGATAACGGCTTGGTAATTTCAAGCCTCTTTACCCGCGAGGGCACCCGGGTCTACAGCAAACCGCTCGAAAAGGGTAAATCGAAATATCCATTAAGCGAAGAAGAAGAACAAGCGATAGGACGAGCGCAGGAACAGAAATAGACCAGAATTACTCTAATTATTCTAAAGAATGACTAATGGCCAAATCCCAATGGCCACCCAACAACCGAAGGCTTTAATGATTAAATTTTTGGTCATTGGGGCTTGAGATTTTTTTAGAAATTAGAGCAATTAGAATAATTAGAAATTTTTACGGAATGCCCAAAAAAACCGCGAAACAACCTAACAACAATCTTCCCTCCCGCCCTCCCGTCGTGGTTATTTTGGGCCACGTTGACCATGGAAAAACCAGTTTGCTGGACTACATACGCCAGACGAAAATCGCCGAAAAAGAATCCGGCGGCATTACTCAGCATATTGGCGCCTATCAGGTTGAGGTGCCTCCAGAAGAGGCGCCGAAATCCCGAGTGAGCGAAGCGAGTCGAGGGATCCCTCCCCGCCAGCCGGCGGGTCGGGATGATTTTACGCCAAGCGGGCGCAAAATCACCTTCATCGACACCCCCGGCCACGAAGCCTTCTCAGCTATGAGATCACGGGGGGCGAAAGTCGCCGATATTGCCGTTTTGGTAATAGCAGGCGAAGAAGGAGTTAAACCACAAACAAAAGAAGCAATCTCCCACATCAAAAAAGCCGGCCTGGCAACGATCGTAGCTATAACCAAAACAGACAAGCCAGCCGCCCAACCGGAAAAAGTTAAAACCGATCTGTCTGCCGAAGGCTTGATCGTTGAATCTCGGGGCGGAGACATTCCCTCGGTTAATGTTTCCTCTAAAACCGGGCAGGGCGTTGATGAACTTCTCGAGATGATCCTTCTGGTAGCCGAGATGGGCAACTTGGTAGCCGACCCGTCAAAACCCGCCTCTGGGGTTATTATCGAATCTTGCCGCGATCCGCTCCGCGGACCAACGGCAACCTTGCTTATCCAAGAGGGCGCCATCAAACCGAAAGATATCGTATTGACGGAATCAACCTGCGGCGTCATAAAAAGAATGGAAAACTGGCAGGGCAAAACGCTGGAAACGGCAACAACCACACAACCAATATCAGTTTTAGGACTAGAAGAAGCGCCTCTGGTCGGTGAGAAGTGGCAAGTAGTCACCGACATTGATCTAGCGCGGGAAAAATCCAAACAGAAAGGATTGCGCGAGCAAAAAAAACGCGCGCGCGCAGAAGTCATCGAAAGCAATCCGGAAAAAAAGATTCTCAACATTATTCTTAAGTCCGATTTTCTCGGTTCTTTGGAGGCGCTAGAAGAATCGCTCAAAAGCATAAAATCAGACGAAGTTACCCTAAGAATCCTTGAGGCGGAAGTTGGCGACATCTCCGAATCTGATATAAAATTAGCCGAATCGGCGCGGGCAAAAATTATTGGTTTCCGCGTCAAGCTACCCAACATCTACGCACAATTAGCCGAACAAAAAAAAGTTGATATTTCTCTGTTTCAAGTAATTTATGAACTCATTCAAAAAGTTCGCGAACAAATGGCCGAGTTACTGCCGCCGGAAATTGTCCGAACCGACTTAGCCAAACTCAAAGTAATTGCTCTCTTTAAGAAAGATAAATCCGGCCAAGTTATCGGCGCCAAAGTCTTATCGGGCAAGGTGGAAAAGGGTCTCTGGGTCGAAGTTATCCGTGGCGAAGAAAATCTTGGCAAGGGAAAGATCCTCCACCTTCAGCATGAAAAAAACGACGCCGACACCGTTGGCGTTGGAAAAAATGCCGGTATTTTCTTTCAGGGAAACACCCAAATAGAGATCGACGATATCCTGATGGCCTACCGAGAAGACAAGAAGAGAAGGACGTTATAAAACTAATCCGAAACACGAAATCAGAAATCCGAAACAATGCTCCAATGACCAAAATTCCCACCCTACGGGTGGTCACCCGAAGGGTGAAAAACGTCTGTTTTGGTCATTTAGATTTAGAATTTAAAATTTGTTTCGAGTTTCGATATTCGAATTTCTAATTAAAGTTGTACCGCATTGAAAAAGTAAATAGCCTCCTGACCGAAGAAGTCGCCAAAATACTGCTGAAAGAACTGGAATTCCCCCGCGGCGTTTTAGTCAGCGTCACCCACGCGGAAGCGACACCCGACATGAGAGAAGCTAAAATTTTTATTTCCGTTCTCCCTTTTGAAAAACATCCGCGGATTTTAGAAATTCTTGGAAAAAATATCTACTGGATTCAGCAAATCCTCAACAAAAGACTGGTTATGAGGCCGATGCCAAAAATCATTTTTAAAATC
The DNA here is from genome assembly GCA_002792395.1 of Candidatus Portnoybacteria bacterium CG_4_10_14_0_2_um_filter_44_20. Lineage (GTDB taxonomy): Bacteria > Patescibacteriota > Minisyncoccia > Portnoybacterales. The sequence continues at coordinate 2,816 of PFOG01000175.1, forward strand.
GACTCTTCGATCGAAGAAATGGATAATTTAAATCGTCTGCTGCTGAACAACGACAAATGAAGCGGTATTCCCTCCTTTTTAAAGGAGGGTGAGAGTGGATTTTTATACGGCCACGTGGCGAAGTAGCTAACGCCGCGGTCTGCCCCGAATAAAAATTTTGGCCAGGTAGCCCCGCCTTCGCTAAAGTTACGGCGGGCAGGCAAGTGGTAAGGCAATTCTTACGCGGCCTAGTGGCGAAGAGGTAACGCGGCTGTCTGCAAAACAGCTATACGCCGGTTCGAGTCCGGCCTAGGCCTCCGAAACGAAACTTCTTTGTCTGGGTTTCCCCCTGCGGGGGACCACCCGTAGGGTGGCAATTCCCGCCCAGGCCTCCGAAAATTTATTTACCACAGTGGAGGAATGGGTAGACGCATTACAAAGACTTGCTTGTGCCTCTTCCGTATGATAAAATATAATTGATGAAAAAACGGAAGTGGACAATCAATCAATTAGAAAAAGCCGTTGTCACCTCTTTTAGTTATAGAGGTGTTTTACATAAAATCGGCCTAAGAGAAGCAGGAGGCAATTACGCCCAGGTTAAAAAATATATAACAGAATACGATTTAAACATAACGCACTTCAGGGGCCAAGCCTGGAATAAGGGACTAAAAGGACTTGGCAAGTCAATCATCCCAATAGAAAAGATTCTGGTTGAGAATAGTTCGTTCCAAAGTTATAAACTCAAAAGACGGCTTTTCGGCGCAAAGCTTAAGGAACCGAAATGCGAGGAATGCGGCTGGGCAAAGATATCTGTTGACGGCAGGTTGCCATTAGAACTCGACCACATAAACGGCGACAGCCGAGATAATCGTTTAGATAATTTAAGAATACTTTGTCCCAACTGTCATAGTCTAAAACTGACTCATCGAGGAAAAAATAGAAAACATAAAAGCGGGCGAGTGGCGGAATAGGTATACGCGCAGCACTTAAAATGCTGTGGGTCACAAACTCGTGTGGGTTCGATTCCCACCTCGCCCACCAAAACGAACTAAAAACCGCTCATATGTCCCAAGAAAAATTGGCGAGATTGGTCGATGTCGCCAATAATACGATTATTAAAATTGAAGCTGGTAAAAACCAGAATCCAACGCTGGATACACTCAAGAAAATCGCCAAAGCCCTCGGCGTTAGCGTTGATGATCTGATACAATAAATGTTATGTATATTCCAACTTGGTTAATAATCGGAGTAATAATTTTAGGGATTTACTATTTTACGAAGTTGAAAAAACAAAACCCTAATTCAAATAATATGCCAAATATTTTTAAACAAAATTTCTCTTACAAACTTGATATTCATATCGAGCCAAATTGGCATAAGTTGTACAAAAAACTTTACGGCCCAAAATCGGAAAAAGAATTTGAAAAGATTTTTGAAGAAAAACACAAAAAAATGGAAAAAGACGATTCCTTTAGTTTGTGGGGTCGCCGATATTATTTTACGGAATACTATGATTCGGCCTCCGGCTTAACGACAAGGTTTCAAAGAGTGCTTTGTCAAAATGGTAAGCAATACTTTTACCCCATTGATGAGTTTGGCGATAGAGGATATGTTTTTGATTCTGATAGCGGGCTAAATAGTCCCATTGACGAGAACGACAAAAAACGCGAACACCGCGAAAAATTATCGGTTGAAATTGGAGAGGATTTTATCAGAAATGATATTTGGGATAAACATATCGGCGGCCCAAAAGAAAGCTGGGACTACGAAAAAGAAAATTATATTTTCTCATTTCCTTTGTATGAAGTATTTAATTTTCTTTTTGCCCTAGGCCAGCGTTTTCATGACACCGAAAGAAATACCATTGTGAAGTGGCCTGACCATATTGAGAAGAAATTTGAAGAAGCGGGAATTGAATACGAAAAAATCTTTGAGTTTGAACCAACACTTTTTGACATTGAAAAACATGACAAAGATTTTTTCGAGCAAATAGGCAGGCCAAAAATTTCTTCATCTAGTAGCGATAGATTTCAATCAACTGATCTAAAGGACAAAAATGACACTTATTATGGGGTCGAGCTAAAAATTTTTCGGCCTGGCGAAAATGATAGAATCGGCGAGTTTCCTCCGAGAATAAAATAGATATGAAAAATCTTTTGGATTTTGTTTTGGTAAATAAATACTATCGTATGAATGATGGGCGGCTTGAGGAGGAAGCTCACCGATGGAATATACGATCTTATGGAAATAGCAATGGAACGATTGAGCGACAAATTATTATTGACGCGCTTTTGAAAAAGGACAACGCAAATAATTCACGCTATGCTATAATTATTTCCGTAATTGCTATTTTCATAAGTATCGTTTCATTGAT
>PFOG01000082.1 GCA_002792395.1 Candidatus Portnoybacteria bacterium CG_4_10_14_0_2_um_filter_44_20
ACAACACCGCGCCACTTTCATCCTTAATCGCCAACCCGCGAAGAAAGCTTAGATAAAAATTAATCAGAACTTCAACATTATGCTTCACGATAATACGAGCGATCTCAGACCACACCGCCCTCTTTACTTCCCGCCCAAGCAAATTTAATTCACTGTTGAACGGAGAAATCTGTCTTTTGATAAACCCTTCCCGCCATTCAGCCAAAATTTGCTCGGGAGAATAAACCTCTCCCACCGCATCATTAAACCAGCAAAAGATGTCATCATGGCTAATGTATTCGGGGTCCATCGAAAGCATTTTTCCCAAAATCTGTTTCAAGTCCGCAATCATATCGCCACTACACTGATAGTGGTTCTTAGAATAAAGGATGAGATGTCTTGCCACGCCATTAATCTCTTTCATTGCCCTCCTCCTATTTCGTTATCAACGAACCCCTTTAATTGAGTAATAAAATAACACACTTTTAGTCTTAGATAATGGCGGCAGAAGAGCACTTCCGGCAGCCGTCTACATAGCCATAAATTGTCAGTACATCTCCGGGCTGCGCCAGACAAAGCGGGCTCTTGCACTCTCCCTTATCGCCGCACACGGCGCAAGAGTGCACGTGCTTCCCTTCTCTTTCCATTCTCTTCAGATACTCTTCCGAGCTTTCATCGGCCATCTTGGCCATAGCTCTTTCCTCCTCATCCCGCAAACCTGATTTCCCTTTTGAATCCGAAAATTTGATAGAATAGCAGCATGAAAAAAAACAAAAAAGTTCTCGCATCTTTCCAAAAGCGAACGCTACGAAATAGCAATTTTAAGAAGAAAGAAATATCGTCTGGGGGATATAGCAAAAACTTTGAAACGCAGTGTTTCGGCCATTTATGATGAACTTGCTCGTAATGAGACAAGAGGCAGGTATGGCCCGATCAAAGCTCATCATCAAGCGTATGTTCGCAGAAAATACAGCAAGTACCAGGGGATGAAGATCGTAAAAAACCCAGGCCTAAGAGAATTTGTGGAGAAAGAACTTCTAAATGACCAATCGCCAACCAATATCTCCGGCCGGATCAAGAAACACGAAAAGTGCTTGCTGCCTGTTTCTAAAAACATTGTCTACAAATATATCAAGAGTCCTTATGGAAGACGAATAGAACATCATCGAAACAAACAAAAAAACCGCCGCAGAAGAAGACGGCGGGGTTCGTCAAAGAAACTTCAAGGCCGGACCTTCATCGATAAAAGGCCTCAATATATCAACGAAAGACAAAGAATCGGCGACGCGGAAGCGGACTTTCTCGTTTCGGGCAGAAGCGGCAAGGGAATTATCTTAAATATTACCGGCAGGAAATCAAGGGCGGCATTTCTGGAACAGATCATTGCCGTAACCATTGATAATGTTCATCTATCATTTAAAAGAATAAAGAAGCGATTCCCGGAATTGAAAACGATTACCACTGATAATGATCTGCCGCTGGAGCGTCATAAAGAATTAGAAAAACTGCTCAAGATCAAAATATATTTCTGCCATCAATATCATTCTTGGGAAAAGGGAACAGTTGAAAATTCCAATAAATATGTCCGTCGAGATATTCCTAAGGGTAGCGATATTTCCAAATATTCTAAAAGATTCACTCGTTTCTTAGAGAGAAAATTACAAAGGAGGTATATGAATTGTCTCGACCATTTTACACCGGCTGAGATGCTTGAAAATCACCGCAAACGAAAAAAACGCCGGAGCGTTAAAGAAAAATAATTTTCGGATTGAGGGTGGTCAGTAGGAACTTAATGGTTTAATTCTTTAGCGGTCACCCCACTATCTGTCAAGGTTAAGAATTATATATCATTTTATATTTATATTATCAATAGAGATGTGCGAAAGTTATAATAAGCTCCGGAGTCTCATTTCTACGATACTAAAACATAACTCTATAAAGCCATATTTTTTGTTAGTAGCCCCAAGGGGAATCGAACCCCTGTTGCAAGGATGAGAACCTTGCGTCCTAACCACTAGACGATGGGGCCATAAAAACCGCGGGAGTAAAAGCTGATGCCTGCCCTGCCATAGTCCTGAATTTATCGAAGGACGAAGGCGGGTCTTGGTCCACTAGACGATAGCGGCAATTCGTTTTTAATTTATCATAGAATAAACCATTTGTCATCGGATTGATATTGAATTTGGATTAAATTTAAAAGCTCCGTTGCCTTAGAACGGAGCCGCGCTTTCTTGAAAAAACAAATTATACTAAACCAGCAATATGGTATCTTCTAAATTCGGCCCCGTGGAAATTGCCGCAATCCCTCTGTAATATTTTGAAGCTTTTTTAAAAAGGGTATTTAGCTTCTCTATAAAATCTTTCGCTTCTTTGGTCAATTGATCGAATTCCTTAACGCCGGCATTGCCCTTAAACAACCGGTCGATACAGGTGATGGCCGCATGAGTGCCTGTATTTCTACTCAACGATTCCTTGGCTAAATTTTTGTCAAAGTCGCCAAGTCGCCGGAGCCGCCCGCTCACCGTTCCCCTCTCCTCTGTGCCACGGGCATCTCTTTGTTCTTTTGCCCATTCAAAGCGCATCGGTCCGGGACCAACTCTTGAGACATACGCTTTATAAACCACAACCACCTCATCAATGGCCATTGGGCCTATCCCGACATCGACAGCAAACTGACTGGCAGTAGTATCTTGGGAAGTAACATAAGGATAAAACTTATAATTCAACAAAGAAAGGCAGTATCCTTGAACCCCCTCAACTAAAATCCGTTTGTCCAAATTAATTGCCCGATTTACTTCAGCCGCCACATCAACTAAATATGGCCTGAGAGCCTTTATATCTTTGGCAATCTTTGCCTTCCTTAACAGTCTGTCCACTCTCGCCGGACCGGTGCCTGTCCCGACCGAACCTATCCTTTCAACCAGCTCTCTTTCTTGCTCAATATGCTTCGGCCCTTCTATAATTGTGCAACCGTAATCAATGCCTATCCTGCCGCCCACGCCGTATGTCTCAATTTCCCGTAAAACGACGTCCGGATTTATAACAGTTCCTCTGCCGATCAAAAGCTTCGCGTCGGGCGCGATGAAACCGGAAGGAATTTGCGTGACCTTTTTTCCATCGGTTACTGTGTGCCCCGCCTGCGGACCGCCACCCGCTCTCACAACATAATCATATTGACGCTTAGTTGCCAAGCAACCGACTATTTTCCCTTTTCCCTCGTCTCCATAAAATCCGCCAACAACGATCGTTAATAAAGATTTGCCCCGCGGGCGCAAAAAATCATCATTCTTCCTTTTCATACCCTTCCTCCATTTCTATTTTCTTCTATTTTCTCTAATTTTAAAAGAGTTTTTTTGACAACGGCTTTATCGTATCAAAAGGGTGGCAATCTATCAATACATACATACAATTTTGTACTCTCGCATTTAATACAAAATGAACCTCCCCGCAGAATTGCGGGGCGGTTTTCGCGAATCAAGATAAAAAAGGGCGTCTGTGCCGCGTGGCACAAGATGCCGATAAACCAAAAAAGCGCGGAATTATTCCAAAACTTCCTTAAAAAGATTCAGATAGTCTCTGAGCAACCGCGGTATTAAGAATTTTTTTTTGACGCTTTCGCGCGCCCGCCGACCCATCCGACGCGAAAGCGCCGGATTCTTAATCAACTCTACTATCCTTTGCCCGCATTCTTCAGGGCTTGAAACTAAAAATCCGTTCCGGCCGTCTTTAATCTGTAATTTAATTCCACCAGCCCTGCCGCCGATAACCGGCTTGCCTTTCCACATCGCCTCGGTCACGGTCAAGCCGAATCCTTCTTTAATTGATTTTTGAATTACGACATCAGACCCGGCCTGAAACGCGTTAACTAAAGTTTCATTCTCTGTTTTAATCTCTTCCGGGTCATAAAGTAAATGAATATTGGCCGGATCTCCCCTAACGTAGCGCTGAACCTGCTTTAAAACAGTGGCTGATCTTGGATTGTCCGAGGCCAACATCAAACCCAGCAAAACAAGCTGCAAATCGGGAATCTCATTCTTGGCGATGTAAAAGGCTTTGATTACTCCGATCGGGTCTTTCCACCGGTCAAAGCGAGAAATCTGCGCAATCAAAGGTTTGTCGGGATGAATATTGTGGCTGGCGATAACCCTTTTGGCGACGGACCGCGGTAGCGCTTTGTTTTTGCTAATCAGGGGATCGATAGCCGGAGCGAAAATTTTCACCTTTTCTCTGGGAATTTTCGGATTAACAAATTCATCCATGCTGAAAATAATTTTTTTGTAGGGCTCAAAAAAGGGGAGAAGAAAATTCCAGGTGTCTTTGTTGGGAGACGACAAATCAATGTGGATCCGGGAAATCGCCGATTTGAGCCGATCGGCAAAAAACGGTATGGCCAGCGGCTGGGGATCATGAAAAATCCAGACATCTGCCTTTTCTTTTTTAAACGACTCCGCTATTTTCTTTCCGGTTTCGATATACAGTTTTTTGTCGTCGTCCGACAAGCCGGAATGCGAACCTTGCAGACTGTCATGTATTTTCTGGGTAACGCCGAAAAATTCTTTAGGCGGGGTGATAATCGTCCACTTCGCGTTTAAACCGACATCCCGCATCAACGGAAGAAGGCTTCTTAGAATTTCGGCCACCCCGCCGCCGCCAGCCTTCGCTGTTGAATTGACGTGGACAACACGCAAGCCCCTCAAAGGCTTAGCGATTTTTTTGATTTCTTTTATCGATTCGTCGCCGACGGCTTTACGATACGCGGCAATCCTGGAAGATGCGAGAAAAATTTCTTCAAACATTTTTTTACTTAGATTAGTTTGTTGCTGGTTTTGCGCTTCATGGCGCTCACTCCCGCGGCGGGATCTCGTAGTAATTCAAAAGATATCTGGTTATGTTGGCAAAAGACGACGCCAGAGAATTGGAGGCGAAATTAATACCCTTGGGTTTGTCTATCTTTAAAAGAATAATAAATTTGGGGTTGGAGGCCGGCGCCCAACCGACGAAAGTATGGATTGTTTCACTGCTGTCGAGATAACCGCCCGTCTTTGGGTCGGGAATCTGGGCGGTGCCGGTTTTTCCGGCCACATCATAGCCCTTCAGTTTGATTTTATCATAACCGTTATTAACCGTGCTAACCAGCATTGAAGTCACCTTCGAGGCGGTATCCGGAGAGATAACTTGCCGCACCATCACTGGCCGCGTT